>JASHZK010000358.1 GCA_030042575.1 Acidimicrobiales bacterium | reverse complement strand
GTGGTGGTGAAGGCACCTCCCAAGCTGGCCAGCCCGAACACGGCCAGCCCACCGAGGAGCATGCCCTTTCGACCCAGGCGGTCCGACAGGCTGCCCGAGGTGAGCAGCAGGGCGGCGAAGACCAGGTTGTAGGCGTCCACCACCCACTGCAGCTGCGAGTTGGTGGCGTGGAGCTCCCGCACCAGGCTGGGCAGAGCCACGTTCACGATGGTCGTGTCCAGGTTGATGGCGAAAGACGCCAGGAGGAGCGACGCCAGGATCAGGGCCTTGGAAGACACGGGTTGTTTGTAGCCCGCCCAACTTGATAAAGTCAAGTGATAACTATCAGAAGTCAAGCAACGGCTAAGCTCGAGCCATGCGGTCCTACAACCAGTACTGCGCCGTGGCCAAGGCCCTCGACGTGGTGGGCGATCGTTGGACGCTGCTCGTCGTGCGGGAGCTCCTGCTCCAGGGCCCCTGCCGCTACACCGATCTTCAACGCGGGCTGCCGGGTATCGCCACCAACCTGCTCAGTGAACGCCTGCGGGAGCTGGAGGATCACGGCCTGGTGCAGCGGGAGGAGGCTCCTCCACCGGTGGCCACCACGTTGTACGTGCTGACCCCCGACGGCCGGGAGCTCGAGCCCGTGCTGCGGGCTCTCGGGCGGTTCGGGACGAGGTTCATACCCAGCCCCACCGGCGACGAGGCGTTCCGAAGTCACTGGCTCGCCTTCCCGGTGTCGGAGTTCCTCCGCGACGGCGATCCCGAGGCCCCGCCCGCCACCCTGGAGATCCACATCGGGGACCAACCTGCGGTGATCGAAGTGGGCAGGGGAGAGGTCAGCGTCCGCCTCGGCACGGTGCCGGCTCCAGACCTCGTGCTCGAGGGGGACGGACCCACGGTCCTCGGTCTCCTCTCGGGCATGCTCGAGGCGACCGACGCTCGCAGACGGGGCCTGCGGGCCCAGGGGTCCACGGCGCTCTTGCGCCGTCTGGAGTGGAGCTGATGGCAGGGGTGGGGTCGGCATCGTGGCTCCGGTCCAGACCATGGGTGGCCCCGCAGACAGCAGCCCTCGTCTCACGTGGCTCGGCGCCGCATCGCCCACTGGTAGGGCACGGGCAACAGAGCGCGCGCCGCCACCGCCAACAGAGGCAGTCGGGAAGCGTTGATGTCCACTCGCTTTCCTCCCATGTGGCGTATCACCAGTTCGGCGACTTGCTCTTCGCTTCGTCGTACGGATCGAGGGGGGAGGCGGCCACCGTCGTCGATGCCTGACAGTCCCATGGCCGTTGGCACCCAAGCCGGGTACAGGGCGTGGACGTGCACACCGCGGCTGGCGACCTCGAGAGCCACCGACTCAGTGAAGGCGCCCACGGAAGCTTTCGAGGCCGCATATCCTGCATGGCCGGGCTCGGGGGCGCGAGCGGCATCGGAGGCCACATTGATCACGATGCCTGACTGTCGGGCCACCATGCCCGGGAGGACGGCCAGCGTGCCGGTGACGACGCCGAAAAAGTTCGTGTCCAGCATCCAGCGGTAGGAGTCGAGGGAGACTTCGTTCACCGGCGTCAGGCACTCCACCCCGGCGTTGTTCACCATGATGTCGATGCGCCGATGCATCTGCTCTATCTGCCTGAGGACGTCGACGAACTCCTCGGTGACAGAGACGTCACAGACCCGGCATGAGGATGAGGCAGAATGTCGCCCCAACTCGGCTTCCAGCTCGGCGAGAAGGTCACCCCGTCGGGCCAGACCGACGACGGTGCTCCCGCGCCGAGCCAGGGTGAGAGCCAGGCACCTACCGATGCCGGATGAGGCGCCGGTGATCACGGCGACCGAGCCCGGGCGACTCGCCGGCATCCTTTCTGATTTCCTCATCTGCTGCGTCCCGTCCACCTTACGAACTGTGTGTGCAAGATCCCAGGCAGGGTAGTCCCGCTCCCGGCCGAGTCCACGGTGATCGAGGGGGCGTGGACGGCCGGCCCAGCCGGTGGTAACGGTGCGCTATCAGGATCACTTCGTGTCGGACTTGGCCCGCCGAGTACCATAGGTGTGTCTAGCGGCCACGACGAGGAGCCACCTGACCGTGCACGTACTCGGTTTGCTGACCTTCACAAATTTCGTATCTAGCGCCGGGTACGGCGCCATCTTCCTTCTCTGCATGCTGCAGTCGTGTTGCGTGCCGACGTCCTCGGAACTGACTTTGGGCTTCGCCGGAGTCCTGGCCGCCCAGGGGAAGCTGAGCCTGGGCGGAGTCATCGTGCTCGGTGTCCTGGGCGAGGTCGTCGTGGCGTACGTGGCCTGGGTCGTCGGCCGCTACGCCGGTCGGGCCGTGGTCGACCGTTTCGGTCGCTACATCTTGCTCAGCCATCGTGATCTCGATCGGGCCGAAGCCTGGTACGACCGCCATGAGCGCTTCGGCGTCTTCGGTAGCCGGCTGCTGCCGGTCATCCGCAACTTCGTGGCCTTGCCGGCGGGCATCGCCGAGGTGCCGCTGGCGCGCTTCGGGCTCCTCACCGCCGCCGGGTCACTGATATGGGACGGGGCCTGGGCCGGTGTCGGCTACGGCGTGGGCGCTCACTGGCACACCATCGCCTCGGGCTTCAGCGACATCGGCTACGTGCTCGGCGCCCTGGCC
>JASHZK010000357.1 GCA_030042575.1 Acidimicrobiales bacterium | reverse complement strand
TCCGTAGAGGCCGAAGACGGGCGTCCGTGGGTTGCGGTGGCGAAGGAGCCGCAGCCGGTTCTCGCACAACACGGCGTCTCGATAGAACCAGAACAACACGCCCAGTTGCACCGTTGCAGCTTAACCAAGGGCCTCATGAGGCGATGACCGGCGAGTCCCCGTCCGCAGTTTGGACCTACTGGGAAGATGTCCCGGGAACTACACGGCCCGCCTACCTGGATCTGTGCCTGGAGACGATCCGCCGGCACGCAGCGCCGCTGCCCCTGCATTGTCTGGGACCCGACGACGCGCTGGAGGTGCTGCCCGACCTCGACGTCGAGCGGTGGCGCAGCCTCCCGGCGCCCAACTACCGATCCGACTACGTGCGTTGCCGCCTGCTCCAGCGCTACGGGGGACTGTGGATCGACATCGACACGGTGGCGCTGCGCCCTTTGGCTGCGTTGCTCGCCGAGCTCGACGCCCGCGGAACCGTGAGCTTCGGGATGGAGCAGGGTCGGTTCTTCGGCGGCCTGAGCGCGGCTGCCGCCGGGTCTGCCTTCGTCGACATGTGGGTAGCGGAGCAGGACGAGGTGCTGACCAGGCACCGGGACTGGGCCACGCTGCCGTACGCCGCCCTGGCCCAGGACGTGACGTGGTCCGTCGCCCGGAAGACGCCCTGGAAGCCGTTGCCCATGGCAGAAGTGGCGCCCATCCCCTGGTACCAGTGGCGTCGCTTCTTCTCCCGGCTCGAGTCACCCCGCCACCTGTTGGCAGCGAAACCGGTCACCGTCGTGCTGTGGAACGCGGCCATGGGCCCGGCGCTGCGCGGTGTCGACGCCGGCCAACTGGCCAGGAGCCGGATGCTGTTGTCGCGGCTCCTTCGCATCGGCCTGGGCACGAGCGACGTGAACGACGAGGAGGACGGCTGGACCGCCCTTCACCGGTTGTCAGCGCTGCGGTTCTCCCGTCTGGGTCAGGGTGCGGAGCTCACCATGCGCCGCCTGGCGCGCCGCAAATGACCGAGCCAGTCCCCCTGCGGGTGGAGGCGGTGGTATCGGGTCGTCTGGCCGCTTCCAGCCGCTTCCGGGTGCTGCAGCACGTCCCCGCCCTGCAGCGCCTCGGCGTGGAGGTCCGCGCCGATCCGCCTCGCATTTCGAAGTACAGCTCGGTGCCCGACACGCTGCGCCGGCACCGGTGGCTGACGCCGGTAGCCAGCCGCGGGCTGCTGGCGGCCAAAGTGGCCGTTCGCCTGCCGCACGTGGTGCGGAGCTGGCGGGCGGAGCTCACCTGGCTCGAACGCGAGATCGTCCCCGAAGCCCTGACGCTGGAGCCGTTCTTGCATCGGCCGCTGCTGTTCGACGTGGACGACGCCATCTGGCTGCTCTCCGAGGGGCACGAACGAGCGGTGCGGGCCATCGCCGCCCGATCGAGCTGTGTGTTGGCCGGCAACGACTTCCTGGCCGAGTGGTTCGCTTCGGCGGCGCCGGAAGTGGAGCGGGTGTGGACGGCCGTGGACGCCGGCAGATTCATGCCGGCCCCCCGTGACGGTCCCTTCGTGGTGGGTTGGTCCGGTTCGGCCTCGACCCTCGGTTATCTGGAGATGGTGTCGAAGCCGCTGGCCCGCTTCCTCGCCGCCGCACCCGATTCCCGGTTCATGGTCATGGCCGACTTCGCGCCCGACCTACCCGATCTCCCCGCCGAGCGGGTCGAATTCGTCCGCTGGGCCCCCGACGTCGAGGTGAGCTTCCTGCAACAGCTGTCGGTGGGGCTCATGCCCTTGCCCGACACCGACTGGGGCCGCGGGAAGTGCGCCTTCAAGATGCTGCAGTACCTCTCTTGCGGCGTTGCCGCCGTGGTGTCGCCGGTGGGCATGGGGGCCCAGGTCCTCGCCATGGCCGACGTCGGTCTGGGTGCGAAGAGCGAAGGCGACTGGCTCGAGGCGCTTCTCACCCTGTACCGAGACCGGGACCGGGCCCGACGACTCGGCGCCCAGGGCCGCGTCCTCGTCGAGGACCGTTTCTCGGTGGCAGTGATATCGGCCCAGTTGGCATCCTGCATGCACCGGCATTCCCGATGACCGAACCTGGGACTTCTCCGACGTCGCTTCCTGAGCTGACCGTCGTGGTCGTCGCCTACGGCGACCCCGAGCCCCTTCGCTGGAACCTGGGGCGGCTGGCACATCTCCACCGGTTGCTGGTGGTCGACAACTCTTCGTCCGAGGCGACGGCGGCCGTGGCGGCCGACCTGGGCGCCCGCTACCTCGACCCGGGCGAGAACCTCGGGTTCGCCGCCGGAGTGAACCGAGGGCTGGCGAAACTGGATCTCCACCGCGGTGATGTGCTGCTCCTCAACCCCGACGTCACCGCCGACCCCGACGTCGTCGAGGCGTTGCGCCGGCACCTGCACGAGGCCGTCGACTTGGCCTGCGTGGCCCCGGCCCAGCGGCGACCCGGATCGGACCGGCCGTCCGCCGCCCGCTGGCCGTTCGCCTCCCCGGGACGGGCCTGGGCCGAGGCGGTGGGACTGGGGCGGCTGCGAGCCGTGCGGTCGGCCGAACGCGGGTTCCTGGTCGGCTCCCTCCTCCTGGTGCGCGGGACGGCACTGATGGACGTGGGG
>JASHZK010000037.1 GCA_030042575.1 Acidimicrobiales bacterium | reverse complement strand
AATCCCTCCCGGCCCACACCTGCAGCGCTGGTCGGGTGACTACTCCCGGCTGGGAGGAATTCATTACACTCCTGTTGCAGCCGGCGGCGCCAGCCACGGGTCGTCGGGCGGGAGCCCCCACCAGCCCTCTGCGGACGAGGCGGGTTGGGGTGGCCCCGACCAGCTGAGACCCCCGTAGCGAGGACCGAGGCCCATGGGCCCACAGGAGACGACCCCGGTCGCCCGCCGCGGACGACGCCACGTCCGCCTGGCCGGGTACCGCCTCATGGACCGTCTGGCCGAATGGGACTCCCGGATGCGCACGCGGTGGCCCTTCGCCACCCTGGTCCCCCACGTCCCTCCCGGAGCGGCCAGCGAGGACGCCTCGGCGCTGCTCCTGCGCCCGGCCATCCTGGGGTTCGTCGCCCTGAGCGCCATCGTGGCCGGGTCGTCCCAACAGCGCTCACCCTTCGCCTTGAAGCTGCCTGGAGCCTGGTTCTTCGGTGTCCCCAGCAGCACCGGCGCCGGCAGCCGCCAGGAGGAGCTGCTGGCGCTGGTGGCCGTCTACGGCGGCCTGCTCCTCCTCATGCGGGTCTGGTACGGGCTCATCCGCACCGTCGCCCAGGTCCCCGGCATCCCCGTGCGCAAGCTGGTGGCCGTGGCCGCCCTGTGGACGGTGCCCCTGCTCATCGCCCCGCCGCTGTTCAGCCGGGACGTCTACAGCTACGCCGCCCAGGGCGAGCTCATGAGCCACCACATCAGCCCCTACGAGTACGGCGTCGGCGTCATGGGGTCCACGCCCATGGTCCGCCTGGTGGATCCGTTGTGGATCAACACCCCCGCCCCCTACGGACCGCTGTTCATGGAGGTCGACGGGCTGCTCACCGACGTCGCCGGCCATCACGTCCTGCCCGACGTGGTCCTGCTGCGGCTCCTCGAGGTGCTGGGGGTAGGGCTGATCGCTCTGGCCGTACCCATGCTGGCCCGTAGCTTCGGACGAGATCCGGCCTACGTGTTCACCCTGGCCGTGCTCAACCCGGTGACGACCCTGCACCTCATCGGAGGGGCCCACAACGACGCCCTCATGCTGGGTCTTCTGGCTGTCGGCCTGGCTCTGTCCAAACGGGGCCACCCCGTGTGGGGCATCGTCATGTGCTCGCTGGCGGCCGCCGTGAAGGTTCCCGCCGCCATCGGCATCGTCTACATCGGCTGGGAGTGGATGGGACCCGGCCTTCCCATCCGCCAGCGCATCCGTCCCCTGGTCACCGCCGGGCTCATTGCCACGGCGGTGATGGGGTTCCTGTCGCTCGTCACCGGCCTGGGCTGGAGCTGGGTGCTCAACCTGGCCACGCCGGGGACCGTCCGGTCCTGGGTCGCTCCCGCCACCGGGGCCGGCGAGCTGCTCACCTGGCTGGCCCACCTGGCGCACGTCGGGGTGGCCGAACAGCTCGTGCTGTCGGTGACCCGCGTGCTCTGTCTCACCGCCGCCGCCGTCATCGGTGTGTGGCTGCTCGTGAACGTCGAGCGCTTCGGGACGCTCAGGGCCATGGGGTTCACCATGCTGGCGGTGGTGGCGCTGAGCCCGGTGGTCCAGCCCTGGTACCTGTCCTGGGGCCTCGTCCTGCTGGCCCCGGTGGCCACCGTGCGCATACGGACCCTCATCGTCGGCTTCTCGGTGGTCTCCGCCTTCCTGGGTCTCCCCGGTGGCCGGCAGCTGGTGAGCGAGCTGCTCAGTGCCAACCCGCTCACCGTGGCCCTGTGCCTGCTCGCCTGTCTGGCCGTCTTCACCGTTCCCCTCACGCCCTTCGACCGCGAGCAGGTGCTCCAGCGCTGGCGGCGCCGGCGTGGCGGCGGCGCCGGCCGCTCTTCGGGCGGGGAGCCGGACCCGGCGCTGGAGCTGGCCGGGGCCTGAGGCCGGGTCGAAGGGCCGGCGTGGCCGACCCTCCCCGTGGCCACGACGGCGGGTCAGGAGGGCGTTCGGAGCATGCGCTGCATGACGGTGACGTCGATCCAGTGGCCGAACTTGCGCCCCACCTCCCGTTCCACGCCGACGAGCTCGAAGCCCTGGGCCCTGTGCAGGGCCATGGAGGCTTGGTTGTCACCGGAGATCCGGGCCAACACGGTGTGGAATCCGTGGTCGGTGGCCAAGCGCACCAGCTCGCTCAGGATCAGGCGGCCCACGCCCCGTCCCCGCCAGGCCCGGTCCACGTAGACCGAGTCCTCCACCGTGGTGGCGTAGGCCGGGCGCCGGTGGAAGGGCGAGAGCGAGCCGAAGCCGGCCAGCTCGCCGTGATGCACGGCCACCACGGCGGGATGGGCTCCTTGATGCTCCTCGACCCAGGCGACCTGTTCGGCCACGGTCCGAGGGACGAGGTCGAAGGTCACCGTGGACCCGGTCACCTCGACGTTGTAGACGGCGGCGATGGCTCGGGCGTCGTCCCGCAGTGCCAGGCGCACCTCCATGGGCCCGAAGGTATCCGTCGCCAGGCGGAGCTCGGGGGCTCCTCGACTACATTGGTGGCGGCAGACGTGGTTCGGCGGCTGCCCCCTTAGCTCAGTCGGCAGAGCACAGCCATGGTAAGGCTGGTGTCGTCGGTTCGATTCCGACAGGGGGCTCCCCGGCGGCGTAGCTCAGTTGGTCAGAGCACACGGCTCATAATCGTGGGGTCGCGGGTTCGAGTCCCGCCGCCGCTACCGACCGGCCCGCCGGATGGCCCGGGGGCCGGGTGGGTTCGACCCGGATTGTTCGACACAGCAAGGAGTCCAGCGATGGCCAAGAACGAGAAGCGGGTGCAGGTCACTCTGGCCTGTGAGGTGTGCAAGCGGCGCAACTACATCACGACCAAGAACAAGCAGAACGACCGCGAGCGGATCGAGATGAACAAGTACTGCCGGTGGGACCGCCGCCACACCCTCCACAAGGAGACCCGCTGAAGCCCAGCGGCTGAGCTCCCGGTGGCCGGCGGCGCCCGGAGCCGTTCGCACGGCCGGTGGTAACCTGGCCTGTCGGCCAGCCGAAGGCCGGCTGGCCGGTGACCGGTGTCCTGGCCGCCGAGGGCAGTAGCTCAACTGGTAGAGCACCGGTCTCCAAAACCGGCGGTTGGGGGTTCGAGTCCCTCCTGCCCTGCCAACCGTGAAAGGCCCTGAGTAGTGAACCGACAGAGCAGGCGGACGACACAACGCCGAGGCACGACCGAGGTCGAAGGCGACGGTTCGGCCGCGCTGCCTCCGTCGCTGGCTCCCCCCCCGGCGGCCCGCCCCGGCGTCCCCGAGCTGTCGATTCCCGGCCGCGTGGTCCAGTTCTTCCGGGAGATACGATCGGAGCTGCGGCAGGTGGCCTGGCCCACTCGGGCGGAGGTGGCCAACTCGGCAACCGTCGTGTTCATCGTGCTCGTCCTGATGGTGAGCCTCATCTTCGTGCTCGACTACCTCTTCTCCCATGGAGTGATCAGGCTCCTCTCCGCATGACCGGCTCCTCCGACCCCGCCAGCTCCGAGCCACCGGCCGACGACGGCCGGGGCTTCGACGCGCCCGTGACCTCTGCGCAAGCCGACGCCGGTGAGCTCGGCGCCGACGGCCGCCGGCCGGCAGCCGCCGACACCCTTTTGAGCCCCTCGTCGGAGTCCCGGGCCGAGCCCGAGCCCGAGGTGGCCGGGTCCGAACCCGAGGTGGCCGAGTCCTTCGAGGCGGTGGCCGGGTCCTTCGAAGCGGAGCTCGCAACCGGCGTGGAACCGGCGGACGAGGTGTTCGACTTCGACGAGGAAGAGGAGCCTCTCGTCGTCGAGAGCCCCTACGACCGACCGGGGCGCTGGTACGTGGTCCACACCTACGCCGGCTACGAGAACAAGGTGAAGTCCAATCTCGAGAGCCGCATCGTGTCCATGAACATGGAGGACCGCATCTTCGAGGTCGTGATCCCCATGGAGGACGTGGTCGAGTTCAAGAACGGCAAGAAGGTCGTCGTCCAGAAGAAGGTCTTCCCCGGCTACCTCCTGACCCGGGCCGATCTCGACGACGACTCGTGGTCGGTCATCCGCAACACCCCGGGGGTCACCGGCTTCGTGGGCCCGGGCACCAAGCCCACCCCCCTGTCGCGCCGTGAGGTGGAGAGCATCCTCCAGGTCAAGGTGGAAGGGGGCCACGAGCCGGCCAAGAAGACCCGGCCTCGCCTGGAGTACGAGGTGGGGGAGACCGTCCGGGTCCGCGAGGGTCCCTTCGCCGACTTCTCCGGCCAGATCGACGAGATCAACGAGGACCAGCTCAAGCTCAAGGTCCTGGTCAACATCTTCGGCCGGGAGACCCCGGTCGAGCTCGAGTTCAGCCAGGTCGCAAAGCTCTAGATCGGCCCGGACCCGACCCGAGATCCGAGCCCCCGAGACCCGAGGAGCAACCATCCCATGGCGAAGAAGAAGACCCTGGCGGTCGTGAAGATCCAGCTGCCGGCGGGCAGCGCCACCCCGGCGCCGCCGGTGGGTACCGCCCTGGGCCCCCACGGCGTGCAGACCATGGAGTTCGTCAAGCAGTACAACGCCGCCACCGAGAACCAGCGGGGGACCATCGTGCCGGTGGAGATAACGATCTACGAGGACCGGAGCTTCACCTTCGTCCTCAAGACCCCGCCCACCCCCGTGCTCATCCGTGAGGCGGCCGGTCTCGACAAGGGAGCCGCCGCCCCCGGCCGTGAGCAGGCCGGGACCATCACCGAAGCGCAGTTGGCGGAGATCGCCCGCACCAAGATGCCCGACCTGAACACCGAGGACGTCGAGGCGGCCAAGAAGCAGGTGGCCGGCACGGCCCGGTCCATGGGCATCCTGGTCAGCGGCTGAGAGGAACGAGCATGCACAAGGGCAAGAATTACAAGGCCGCGCTGGGGCGCTTCGACCGCGACCATCTCTACGGTCCTGCTGAGGCCGTGGACCTGGTGAAGGAGCTGGCCTCGGCCAAATTCGACGAGACGGTGGAGCTGGCCGTCCGGCTCGGGGTGGACCCCCGGAAGGCCGATCAGATCGTGCGGGGCACCCTCAGCCTGCCCTCGGGCACGGGCAAGACGGCCCGGGTCGTGGTCTTCGCCGCCGGTGAGCCGGCCACCGAGGCCAGAGAGGCAGGCGCCGACGTGGTGGGGGCGGACGATCTGGTGGCCCGGGTGGAGGGCGGGTTCCTCGACTTCGACGTGGCCATCGCCTCTCCCGACCTCATGGGCCAGGTGGGCAAGCTCGGGCGGTTGCTGGGCCCGCGCGGCCTCATGCCCAACCCCAAGACCGGCACCGTCACCACCGACGTGGGCAGGGCCGTCACCGAGTTCAAGGGAGGCCGGGTCGAGTACCGCACCGACAAGGTCGGCAACATCCACGTCGGCGTGGGCAAGGTCTCCTTCGACAGGGCCAAGCTGCTGGCCAACGTGCACGCCGTGGTCGAGGAGCTGGTGCGGGCCAAGCCCGCCGCTGCCAAGGGCCGCTACCTCAAGGCCGTCACCTTGAGCTCCACCATGGGCCCGGGCGTACGCATCGACCCGGCCCGGGCGAGGGAGTCCGAGGAGGAGCTGGCCGCCTCGGCCTGAGCGAGCCCTGCACTAGAGTGCGCCGGTCGGTTCTCCCGCTTCGGTGGGGGGACCACCACAACGAGAAGACCAGCCGTTGCCGTAGACCTCCGGTCGCACCTCCGGGTGCCGAAGGGGCCCTCGGGCCCGCCTGACCAGGCGACGACCACGACTCCCGTGAGGTCGGGTCCCCCCGGCTCTGCTCGGTGGCTGCGGTGACGGCCCAGGTGCGCCCGCCGGGTGCCCCGAGCAGAGGAGCAGTGATGGACGAGCCCAGGCCCGACAAGGTGGCCGTGGTCGAGGAGGTGCGGGGCCGACTCGACGCCGCCCAAGCGGCCGTCCTCACCGAGTACCGGGGGCTCACCGTGGCCGAGCTGGCCCAGCTGCGCCAGGCGCTGGCGGTGGTGGGCGGGGACTACAAGGTCTACAAGAACACCTTGGTGCGCCTGGCCGTGAGCGGCGGTCGCCACCAGGCGCTGTCGGAGCTGCTCACCGGGCCGACGGCCATCGCCTTCGTGTCGGGCGAGGTCTCCGCCGTGGCCAAGGCACTGCGGGACTTCTCCCGGAACCACCCGGCGTTGACACTGAAAGGCGGCGAGCACGCCGAGGGCACGCTCAGCGTGGCCGAGCTGCTGGCACTGGCCGACCTGCCACCGCGTGACGTCCTCGTCGCCCGGCTGGCCGGGACGTTGGCCGCCCCCTTGCAGCAGCTCGCCGGGTTGCTCCAGGCCCTGCCCCGGAACCTGGCCTACGGCTTGAACGCCCTGCTCGAGCAGAAAGGCGGGGCTCCCGACCCAGAGGAGGCCGCCGTGGCCGATACCTCGGTCGGCGAGGCCTCCGCCGCGGAGGTTCCGGCACGAGAGGCACCACCGGCCGGGGAACCGCCGCCCGCAGATGAGGCGCCGCCGGTCGGGGAGGCCCCGCCGGCGCCCGAAGCGGCCGAGGGAGGCGAGCCGACGTCCTGAGCCGCTCATCGATCAGGCAGAAGACCACCGACCGACAAACCGACAAGAGATCCCAGGCCCGAGCGCCGGGGAGGACCGAGAGACTAGGAGCGAAACCGATATGGCACTGACCAAAGAGGAGATCCTCGAGGGGATCGCCGGATTGACCGTCCTCGACCTCTCCGAGCTCATCAAGGGCATCGAGGACAAGTTCGGGGTCTCGGCCGCAGCCCCGGTGGCCATGGCGGCCATGCCGGCCGCCGCCGGGGGGGACGCGGGAGAAGGCGAGGAGGAGAAGACCGAGTTCACCGTGGTCCTCACCGCCGCCGGCGACAAGAAGATCCAGGTCATCAAAGAGGTCCGGGCCCTCACCAGCCTGGGGCTCAAGGAGGCCAAGGACCTGGTCGACGGGGCGCCCAAGCCGGTGCTGGAACGGGTGGCCAAGGAGGAGGCGGACAAGGCCAAGGCCCAGCTCGAAGGGGCCGGAGCCAGCGTCGAGGTCCAGTAGGCCCCCGGCCCGGGCGGGAGCAACTGGCCCGAGGACGCTTGACGACCCCCCGGCGCGTCCGTACCCTATCGGGAGCGCCGGAAAAGGGGTTGCCTTTCCTTGCGCGGGCACGTATGCTATCGGGTTGACGTGCCCCGTTCTTCGCGCCACTCCCCTGGCTCAGGCAATTGGTGTCGGCGCGCCCTGGCGCCCTTCGCATTGCGAGAGCCCCTGTCGTGGTCCCATCCTCGGCGCCTCGGGGTGATACCGCCCGACCCTCCGGCCTGCTAGCCGGCCCCGTGACCGCCAGCCGGCCACGCCGCCGCCGAAGCACCGCCCCTTCCGCAGCACCGCAGCACCGCAACAAAGCCTCAAAGCCCGTCGTCCGCAGCAAGCCCGCAGCACCGCCGCACCGCATCCATCAGCCGTCTACCACGTGAGGAGCCGACCGTTGCCTTCCCGGTCCAAGAGCCCGGAGCGTTTCTCCTTCGCCAACCTCGACGAGGTCCTGCACCTTCCCGACCTGATCGCCGTTCAGCGCGACTCGTTCAAGTGGTTCCTGGACAAGGGTCTGGCCGAGGCGTTTGCCGACATCAGCCCCATCGAGGACTTCACCGGTCAGCTGAGCCTCGAGCTCGAGTTCGACCCCACCGACGCCGATCTGCGTCCGCCGCCCAAGTTCTCCGAGCACGAGTGCAAGGAGAAGGACATGACCTTCGCCGCCCCGGTGTTCGTCCGGGCCCGGTTCATGAACGCCCAGACCGGCGAGATCAAGGAGCAGACCGTCTTCATGGGGGACTTCCCGATGATGACGGACAAGGGCACATTCATCATCAACGGCACCGAGCGGGTCGTCGTGAGCCAGCTGGTGCGCTCGCCGGGGGTCATCTTCCAGCCCGGCCGTGACGCCAAGACCATCGTCACCGGCACCATCCACCCCTACCGGGGGGAGTGGATCGAGTTCGACGTCGAGGCCAAGCCGTCCAAGGACGTCACGGCCGGGGCCCGGGTGGCCCGCAAGCGCCGCCTGTCGCTGTTCGTCCTCCTGCGCGCCCTGGGCTTCGAGGACGAGGCCTTCCTCACCCGCTTCGTCCGCCACTTCGACTTCCTGGAGGGTCAGTGGGAGAAGGAGCGGGACATCGCCCCCAGTCGGGAGGAGGCCCTCCTCGAGATCTACAAGCGGGCCCGGCCCGGCGAGCCGCTGTCGGCCGAGGCGGCCAAGGGCTACTTCGAGAACGCCTTCTTCAACCCCAAGCGCTACGACCTGACCCGGGTGGGCCGCTACAAGCTCAACCGCAAGCTGGGACCCGAGATCGAGCGCATCTCGGAGCTGCTCGAGGTCGACCTGGAGCGCCCCGCTTCCGACCAGGGCGTGCTCTCCCCCTCGGAGATCCTGGCCACCGCCACCTACATGGTGCATCTGGCCGACGGCCAGTCCGGCTACCGCATCGACGACCAGGACCACTTCGCCAACCGCCGCATCCGCTCGGTGGGCGAGCTCATCCAGAACCAGGTCCGGGTGGGGCTGTCCCGTATGGAGCGGGTGGTACGCGAGCGCATGACCACCCAGGACGTGGAGGCCATCACCCCCCAGACCCTGATCAACATCCGGCCGGTGGTGGCCGCCATCAAGGAGTTCTTCGGCACCAGCCAGCTGTCGCAGTTCATGGACCAGAACAACCCGCTGTCCGGCCTGGCCCACAAGCGCCGGCTCTCGGCCCTGGGCCCGGGCGGGCTCTCCCGGGAGCGGGCCGGCTTCGAAGTCCGTGACGTGCACAGCTCCCACTACGGGCGCATGTGCCCCATCGAGACGCCCGAGGGCCCCAACATCGGCCTCATCGGGGCGCTGGCCACCTACGGCCGGGTCAACGAGTACGGCTTCATCGAGACCCCGTACCGCAAGGTGGTCGAGGGCAAGGTGACGGAGGAGATCGTCTACCTGGCCGCCGACGAGGAAGAGGAGTACGTCATCGCCCAGGCCAACGCCAAGTTGGACGGCGAGGGTCGCTTCGCCGAGGACCGGGTCCTGGTCCGGCGGGGG
>JASHZK010000356.1 GCA_030042575.1 Acidimicrobiales bacterium | reverse complement strand
GACGTTGTCTGCGGCCTTCTTGCCTCTTCCTGGTCAACGGTGCTGGATCGATGGAGCCCGGACGCTGCTCTGTGGGCAACCGCGATACCGGCGATTGGTACAGCGCCATGAGTGACGAGGTCGTCTACCTGCTCCGACACGGTCGCACGCTCCTGAACGCAGAGGGCGTGCTGCGAGGGCACAGCGACGTCCCCCTCGACGCCGCCGGCCTCCGTGAAGCCTGCGAGCTCGGCAAGCTCTTCACCGGCGTCCCCCTGGTCGCCGTGGTGACCAGCCCGTTGCGACGGGCTCGCGCCACCGCCCGCCAGGTCGCCTCCGCTACTTCGGCTCCGCTCCTGATAGATCCCCGCTTGGTTGATCGCGATTACGGACCGTGGACGGGCATGCCCGAGGTCCAAGCGCGAGCACTCGTCGGCGGGTTCGTCACCCCACTGGGCGCCGAGCCGCTCTCTGTCCTCAAAGAGCGGGTCCTGGCGGCGTTCGGAGACGCCGTGGAGTACGGGGCGAGTGGTCCGGTCGCCTTGGTGGCCCACGACGCCGTCAACCGCATCCTGCTCACAGAACTGGTCCCGCATCTCGGTGACCCGGCGCGGTTGCCTCAGCCCACCGGATGCTGGAACGGCCTGAAGCGTGCCGGGGACGGCTGGGAGGCGCAAGCCGTAGGGGTGTTGCCGGGCGACGGCACGCTGCCGTGGGCATCGTGACGTCGTGCCCTCTGGGCCGAGCCCGCCGGTGACCAGGCGGCCCAGGACTGTCGGTGGGAGGCTGGCGCCCGATGAGGTCCTTCTTCTGTGGCGCACGGTGTTGCGCTTCCGATCCGGTCGCAACCCGCTCTGCGCGGCGCGCGGGACCCCGCCCAAGAGTGAATGTCCGCTGTACCGGGCCTGTCCTCGCTGGAGCCAAGGCGACGACCGGAAGCTTGCGCTCGAGGAAGACTTCGAAGAGACCGAGAGGCGGCAGAAAGCCTGGCCCTGCAGCCGCATCATGGGGCTCCTCGACCCCGAGGTCAACTGGATCGGCGAGCGGCGGCTATGAGCGGCCCGGACGACGTGCCCTTCGTCACGCATCTCGAGGCGCGCGTGGCTTCACAGGCCCATCCCGTCTCCGGGTTCCCTGGCGACGACGGCATCCTCGTCGCCGACAGGGTCGTCGCCGTGGCCGACGGGCTCGACGATCGGCGCGCCTCCGGCTCCAAGGCACTGGCTGAACTGGCACGGCTGCTCGGGCCCGTGCCCGCTCGGCAAAGCCTCGAAGGCGTGCTCCGGGCGGTCAACGTGGCGCTGTGGTTGAGCCCCGACTGTTCGGGAGAACTCCGCTCCACGCTCACCGTGGCGGTGTGGCTGGGTGCTCACCTCACCGTTGGTCACATCGGCGACGCCCGTGCCTATCTGGTGCGCACCGGGGTGATCCACCGGCTCACCGCCGATCACTCGGGCCAGGAGGGATCGAGTCTCGACCCAGTGGTGCGGATCGGGGGTGGACCACATCTGGCGTCGCCGCAGGTCAAGCGGTTTCGGCTTCGGGGAGACGATCGGCTCGTGCTCTGCACCGATGGCTTGTGGCGAGCCTTGCCCCCCAACGCCCTGGCCTCCATCGGTGACCTCGAACCGGAGAACGCATGTCACAGCCTCTTCAGCGTCGCATCAGAATGCACAGACGACGCGTCGGTCGTGGTCGTCGCCTTCTCGGAATTCGCCTAGATGCGATCGACGGAGGGGGATGCACCTCGAGGGGAACCGCTTGGTGACCGTGCACCGGGACACGAGGCGAGCTGTGAACGGTGGACGATCTGTGCAGAGGGCCATGTCCATTGGGGAGCCGGCGGCGGTGCCGGGCTGCTGTTGCGCTACGTACCTCCGAGCGGACCTCCCCAGTACCTGCTCGAACAGCGCTCCCGCTGGGTCGACGAGGGTGGGTCCTGGGGCATGCCCGGTGGCGCCATCCGCTCAGGCGAGTCGCCGGAACAGGCCGCGGACAGAGAAGCCCGAGAGGAGCTCTGGCCGATCCCTTCCTATCGGGTGACAGGCGTCGAAGCGCAGGACTGCGGTGGTGGCTGGTGCTTCCAGATCGTGGGTGGGGACGTCGACGAACCGGTCGATATGTACCTGGGGAGGGAAGTTGACGCCGTTGGATGGTTCACCGTCGACCAGATGCAGACTCTCCCCCTGCACTCAGGATTTCGCCACTGGGTCGATGACCAGCGGCACGTCAACCCTAGGCCGCAGTGACCGACATCGGTCGAGGCGCGACTCGAGGTCGATGGTGGAGAAGGGCACCAGGTGGTGGGCGCGTGCCGAGGCGGGTGGCGGCCGGTAGACTTGGTGGCGGCGATGAAGCTCGCCTTTGAACGCGTCGCTCCCGGCGCTGATGGCTTCTGCTTGCGACAAAGAGGCAAAGCAGAGGTGGACGATGGAGCTCGACACGCTCGGGAGGGTCAGCCAGGTCAGCGCTGACGGCCAGGTGGCGAAGGCGCCGGTCGGGGTCCTGTTCGGAGACCGGTTGGTGTTGCTCCGGGAAGACCCTCCGGAGAGCTTCGGGGATCTGAACCTCGACCAAGTGGTGGCCGGCGTCGTGGCCGGTCGGGAGAAGTTGCGCCTTGAGCCCCTCTTCTACACGGCATTGCCCTCGGTCGACGCCGTGGCCTTCCGCCACGAGGTGTTCCGAGACCTCGAGGATGCCGCATTGCTCGAAGGGCTGCGGTCCTTCGGCAAGCAGATGATCGTCGTGCGCCGACACCTCACGTTCTCCCAGAAGTTCAACTATCCCCAGGAACGACAACGCTGGTTCCTCGACGCCGCCCGCCAGTACTCCGACGCGGTCACCGGCCTCGCCAGTGCCATCGCCGACTCAGCGGTCACGTCTCGTGCCCTTGTCGCTTTTGCGGACCATCTCAGCGCCTACGTGTCCGGCGCTGTGTTCACCTCACTCGGGGCCGACGCCGAGCGGGTGCTCAGCCGACTCGACGAGGTCGTGTATTCGGTGCACGTCCACAGCGGGCGGGTACAGGTGAGCGGTTACGACGGTGAGCCCGACTACAGCATCCAGGTCCGCGACCTGTTCGCCCGGTTCCAGCAGAGCACAACTACAACCGAGCACCGAGAACGCTTCACCGACCAGGTTGACATGAACCACGTCGAGGGAAGGATCATCGAGCTCGTGGCCAAGCTGTTCCCGACCGTGTTCGGCGAACTGGAGTCGTTCGGCCAGGTGCATGCCGAATTTCTGGATCCCACCGTGGTGGCGTTCGACCGCGACATCCAGTTCTTCATGGCTTATCTGGACTACATCGCTCCTCTGCGCTCGGCCGGTCTCACCTTCTGCTATCCGAAGGTGTCCCAGGCTTCGAAGTCCGAATTCGCTGAAGACGCCTTCGACCTAGCTCTGGCCAGCAGCCTCGTTCCTCGCAGTCTCCCGGTCGTGACCAACGACTTCGAACTGTCGGGACCCGAGCGGATCGTGGTGGTCACGGGGCCCAACCAGGGTGGCAAGACCACCTTCGCCCGTATGGTGGGCCAGCTCCATCATCTCGCTGCCATCGGATGCCCGGTCCCAGCGGGGCGTGCCGAGCTCCTGCTCGTCGACCAGGTGCTGACACATTTCGAGAGGGAGGAGTCCCTCTCCACCGGAAGCGGCAAGCTCCAGGACGACTTGTTGCGGATCCGGTCGGTCCTGGAGCGCTCGACCGGGCAGAGCCTGGTCGTGTTGAACGAGATCTTCACGTCGACCACGCTCGAGGACGCACTCTTTCTCGGCACTGAGGTGCTCAGGCGTGTCATCGACCGTGACTTGTTGTGCATATGTGTGACGTTCGTCGACGAGCTCTCTCGTCTCGGCCCGAGCACCGTCAGCATGGTGAGCACGGTGACACCCGAGGACCCGACGGTACGCACGTTCAAGGTGGTCCGCACACCATCGGACGGGCGGGCATATGCGGTGGTTCTGGCAGCGAAGTACGGACTCACTTACGAGCAGCTACATGATCGGCTCGGCTCGTGAAAGTCCATCTGATGTACACCGATCGCGACTTCGACCCCGACGGCGCCATGCCGGCCAACACCGACGTCCTGGTGCAGGACCTCGAGATCGCCTCGTTGCTCAGGGTCATGGCCGGCGGAGACAAACTTCTGTTGAACGTCAGCCGCCGGGCACTACTCGACAGCCTGGGGGAACCACAGTTCATCACCTATCGGCAAGACGTGCTCAGGGACTGCCTCGCCCATGGTGCTGTGGTCGACCAGCTCTTCGAGCTGACCGTGAGAGCCCTGGAGGCGACGCAGCGAGTCTGGCGTGGTGTCTACATCGGTTCGATCCTCACCGGCTCGGTCGAGATGTTGGAGAGCTTGGCGCCCATGTTGCGCTCGCTCCGCCAGATCGCCGATGAACACGGCACTGAGTTCGACTCGGAGGGGTTTCGCCGGCTCTTTGCCACGATCCAGGCCGAGATCGACGACGGGTACCTGGCCGAGGTGGAGGAGCACCTTGCCATCCTCCGTTTCCGACACGGGGTGCTGGCCAGCTCGAAGCTGACGGTGGGCAACAAGGCAGCCGGTTACGTGTTGCGCCGCCCTGCGGGCCGCAAGGGACGACGCGGCTGGCCGTTCGGCGGGCGGGCGCGACCCAGCTACAGCTTCCAGATCCACCCCCGCGACGAGGCCGGAGCCAAAGCACTGCAGGAGATCCGTTCCCGTGGGCTCGTCTCCGTGGCTGTCGCCGTATCGCAGTCGGCGGACCACGTCCGCGGCTACTTCACCGTCCTCCAACGCGAGCTCGCCTTCTACCAGGCCTGCCGGAACCTGCACGCTCGGCTGCTGGCCAAAGGTGAACCGACCTGCTTCCCGGAGGTGGTCTCTGGTGACCAGCCCACTTTCGTGGCCAGGGGGCTTTATGACCCCTCCCTGGCCGTGCTACGTGAGGAGCGGGTCGTCGGAAACGACGTCCGGGGCGAAGCCAAGCGCCTCCTCATGGTCACCGGCGCCAACCAGGGAGGGAAATCGACTTTCCTGCGCAGTGCGGGCCTGGCCCAGCTCATGATGCAGGCCGGCATGTTCGTGGCCGCCGAATCGTTCCGGGCTGAACCTCGCCGAGGCATCTTCACCCACTTCAAGAGGGAGGAGGATGCCTCCATGACCAGGGGCAAGCTCGACGAGGAGCTGGCCCGCATGCAGGAGATCGCCGACGCCATCGGTCCATCCAGCTTGGTGTTGTGCAACGAGTCGTTCGCATCCACCAACGAACGCGAAGGATCAGAGATCGCCCGGCAGGTGGTCGGTGCCTTCGTCGAAGCCGGCGTCAAGATGTTCTTCGTCACCCACCTCTACGACCTGGCCCACTCGCTGTCCGCCCAGAGGGCACCGTGGGCCCTCTTCTTGCGGGCTGAGCGAGGTGCAGCCGGCGCCCGGACTTTCCGAGTCGCCGAGGGTGAACCCCTGCCCACCAGTTTTGGCGTGGACGTCTACCGCCGGGTCTTCGGCGACCTGGTGGCCGAGCCTTCATGACAGTCCTCGCCCCCTGGGTCGCCGCCCTCGGTCGGTTCGTCTGTTGGCCGTACCCGGGCGCCTCGGTGGGTGAGCGAGAGGCGGGCCGGTGCACCTCGCTCTGGTGAGACACGGCAGGGCGGGCTCCAGAGCCCGTTGGAACGGAAGCGACCAGGAGCGCCCGTTGGATGCTCGAGGACGGCGCCAAGCCGAAGCCTTGACCTCGACGCTCCTCGTCCTGCAACCCGCCCTGATCTTCTCCAGCCCGTATCTCCGCTGCGCCCAGACAGTGGCACCGCTTTCGGAGAATCTGCAGCTACCCGTCATCGCGGAGAGCGCCCTGGCACCAGGTGGCGCGGCAGAGGCTCGGGACCTGCTTGAGCGTCTGTTCACAGGATCCGGATCGCGAGCGCTCGTCCTCTGTACGCACCGTGAGGTGCTGGTGGATGTGCTCCCTGCCCTGGCCGCTGACCAGGGGTTGTCCCTGCCCCGAAAACCTCCTGGAGCCAAGGGGAGTGCCTGGGTCGTCGATGTGCGAGGAGACCAGGCGGGCGCAGTTCGATACATCGCCGCGGCCCCCTGACAGGTTAGAATCCGTCCCAGACGCGATGAGGCCCGCGCGCCGCGGGGCGCCC
>JASHZK010000036.1 GCA_030042575.1 Acidimicrobiales bacterium | reverse complement strand
CCGGCTTGAGTCCGTCGCGCACGTCGGGTAGTGCCCGCGACACGATGACCGACATCGAGTACTCCAGGAACGAACGTTCCATCTCCTCCTGGATCTCGATGGGTTCGATGGAAAGGGCCGGCCCGTCCCCGCCCGCGCCCATCCGTTCCTCGGTGGTGACCGCCTGGCCGCCGTCCCCGCCGCTGGCGCCGCGGCGTCCTCGGCCGTTCCCGCGTGCAGGCATCTCTGTGGTCTCCTCCGTTCAGCGGTCTGATCGGGACCGCCGTTCCCTTGTCAGAAATCGAGGAAGCGAACGTCCTTGGCGTTGGTCTGGATGAAGGTGCGCCGAAGGTCGACGTCTTCACCCATGAGCACCGAGCACACCTCGTCGGCCAGGGCTGCCTGCTCGACGGTGATCTGGAGCAGCGAACGTCTGCCCGGCTCCATAGTGGTGTCGCGCAGCTCGTGGAAGTCCATCTCCCCCAGGCCCTTCAAGCGCTGGAATTCGGCTTTGTGGTTGGGGTTCTCCTCCAGGAAGACGGCCTTGGCCACGTCGTCCTTCAGGTACACCTTCTCCTTGCCCACCAGGGTGGAGTACAGCGGCGGCTGAGCCACGTACACGAAGCCGCTCTCCACCAACGGTCGCATCTGGCGGAAGAAGAAGGTGAGCAGCAGGGTGCGGATGTGGGAACCGTCCACATCGGCGTCGGCCAGGATGATCACTTTGTGGTAACGGACCTTGTCGACCTCGAAATCGTCGGCCAAGCCGGCGCCGATGGCCGAGATGAGGGCTTGGATCTCGACGTTCTTGAGCATCTTGTCGATGCGGGACCGCTCGACGTTCAAGATCTTCCCCCTGATGGGCAAGATGGCCTGGGTGCGCGGATTACGGGCGTCTTTGGCCGATCCCCCGGCAGAATTGCCCTCCACGATGAACAATTCGCTCTGGCGCGCATCGCGCGACTGGCAGTCGACCAGCTTGCCCGGCAGCCCGGCCCCGTCGAGGGCCGACTTGCGCCGGGTCAGGTCACGGGCGGCGCGAGCCGCCACCCGGGCCCGGGCCGCCAGCGTCGACTTCTGCACGATCTGGTTGGCCTCCCGGGGGTTCTCCTCCAGCCAGTAGGCCAGCTTCTCGTTGGTGGCCCGTTCCACCAGCGAACGGATGGACACGTTGCCCAGCTTGGCCTTGGTCTGGCCCTCGAACTGGGGGTCGCGCAGGCGGACCGAGATGATGGCGGTCAGGCCTTCGCGGATGTCGTCGCCTTCGAAATTGTCCTCCTTCTCCTTGAGGGTGCCTTTGGCCCGGGCGTAGCGGTTGACCACGTTGGTCAGGGCCTTGCGAAATCCCTCCTCGTGCATACCCCCCTCGATGGTGGAGATGCCGTTGGCGAAGGAATGGATCGACTCGTGGAAACCGGTGTTCCACTGCAGGGCGACCTCGACCTCCTGGTCCTCCTCGGCCTGGGTGTACGAGCACACCCGGCGGAAGAGCGCCTCCTTGGGGGCGTTGAGGTGTTTGACGTAGTCGACGATGCCACCGCTGTAGCGGTAGGTGACCTGTTGCTGGCGCCCGGGGCGATCGTCGGTGAAACGGATCTCCAGGCCCTTGTTCAAGAACGCCATCACCTGGAGCCGCTCCAGCACGGTCTGGGCTCGGAACTCGGTCTCCTCGAAGACGCCGGGATCCGGCCAGAAGGTGACGGTGGTGCCGCTACGCCCCCGAGGGGCGGGACCGGTGACGGAAAGCGGCTTCTTCGACTCCCCCCCGTCGACGAACTCGGCCACGTGGTGCTGGCCGTCACGGTCGATCTCCAACGTCAGGCGACGGGACAGGGCATTCACCACCGACACCCCCACCCCGTGCAGCCCGCCTGACACCTTGTAGCCCGAGCCGCCGAACTTCCCGCCCGCGTGCAGCGTGGTGAGCACCAGTTCGGCGGCCGAACGGTCCGGGTACTGGGGATGGGGGTCCACCGGGATACCCCGTCCGTTGTCCGTCACCCGGCAGCCCCCGTCGGCCAGGAGGGTGACGTCGATGCGGCTGGCGTAGCCGGCCATGGCCTCGTCGACCGAGTTGTCCACCACCTCCCACACCAAGTGATGGAGCCCGCTCGGGCCGGTCGACCCGATGTACATACCGGGACGGGCCCGGACCGGGTCCAACCCCTCGAGGACGGTGATGTCTGCGGCCTCGTACGACCGCGCACCCGTCGCGTCAACCGCTACAGCCTCAGCCTCCAGCGCCACGAACGCGCCCTTTCCAGTACCACCGACCGGGGTGGGCACCGCTGCGCCGACGCTTCTCCAATGACCCCCGACGTGCCGTGCCGATGACCACGAGTGTACCAGCGCGCTGTGTCGCAGCGACCCTTCCGCCACCGCGGCGCGAGGCCCGCCGAGAGCCGTCCGAAGACCACCGACGAGACCGGGAACCGAGCTCGGAGAGCTACGCTCGCACCAGAACTTCGAGGTGGTCGGGTGCGTGCTCCGAACCGCAGGCGTCGCCCAGCCGGGCCAGCACCTCCGAGGCCAGGTGGCGTACCTGAGTGGCCCACGCTGGATGGTCGGCCACCACGACCAGTGTGGTCTCCTCGAGACGCACGGGGCGCACATGGACGGACATGGTGGGCCCCACCACCTCCTCCCATCGACTGAAGACGACGCGCAACACGTCGGGAGGAGCCAGCCCCATACGGTCGGACAATGCCCGCAGCGACTGGGCCAACGGCACTGGCCCGCCGCCGTCCCACCGGTCCCGGCGGTTCACGAGCGATCCCCCACGGCGGACAAGCGGCCGGCGGCCACCTCCACCACCCGATCGGGCGAAACGACCTCGGGCGGGTCGACGGCGGTGGTGAGCAACGTCTGTCCCGTCGGCAACTGCGCCACCAGGGCGGCCGCTCGGCGAGCATCGAGCTCGGAGAAGACGTCGTCGAGGAGCAGAACGGGCGGATGGCCTTGCTCGGCGGTATGGAGCTGGTGAATGGCGAGGCGCAGCGCCAATGCCACGGTTCGTTGCTCTCCTTGGGAGGCCTGGCTCCGCACCGGTCGCCCCCCGAGGGTGATCTCGAGGTCGTCGCGATGCGGCCCCAGGGTCGTGGCCTGCCGACGGAGATCTTCGTGGCGGACAGCGGCCAGAGCCTGGTCGAGCGGACCGGACCACGAACGGCGATAGGCCATGGCGACGCCTGTCGCGGCGGGATCCTCCCCGCCACCGCCGAAGGGGCCGTCACCGGCCAGCTGGCGGTAGGCACCACTGACCAGTGGCACCAGGGACTCGGTCAGCTCCTGGCGGGCGGCGGCCAGGGACTCCCCGGCGGCGGCCAGCCGGTCGTCCCACACGTCCAGCGTACGAAGCACAGCGCCATGGTCCGCGCCCGACGGTTGTCGCAACAAGGCGCTGCGCTGGCGAAGGACGCGCTCGACGTCGTG
>JASHZK010000355.1 GCA_030042575.1 Acidimicrobiales bacterium | reverse complement strand
TGGGCTACTCGCTGGAGATGGCGGTGGAACGCCTCAATCCCGTGCTTCGGGGTTGGGGCAACTACTTCCGATACGGGAACTCCGCACGGAAGTTCACCACCGTCGACAGCTACGTCCACATGCATGCTGGCCAGGCTGGCCAGCATGAAGTACGGGCTCTCGCACCGAAACTGGGCCACGGGCAACCGCTTCGACCTGAAGTGGCTCTCGGGGTTGGGCGTCTATCGCCTCACGGGGACGGTGCGGCGGCGGGAGCGGGCGCATGCCTGACGATGAACGGTATCGGGAAGCCGTGTGCGGGAGAACCGCATGCACGGTTTGACAGGGGGCCGCTGGCGAAGCGGGACCGAGATCGGCCGTGATGGGCGAGGAAGCGGAAGCCCAGCGCCCAGACGCCGATCAACGGACGACCAGCCAGCGGCCTACCTCACTGGGAGGTGTTGCGTACGATCTTCGCTCCCTTCGGGTTCGTGTAGTTGCTCCTTGGCCCATCGGTCAGGCTGCGGAGTCCGCAACGCTATAGAGGCGCCACTCGTCAGGAAGGCCTTTGAGGTGGGCGAGGCCGTGATCTTTCAGCCGGATACCTGAGCCTACGACCAGGTCCTTGACGGTCTGCGAGACGAGAACCTCTCCCGGACCGGCCTCGGCCGCCACCCGGGCCCCGATATGGACAGCAATTCCTCCCACACCACCCTCGATTACCTCACACTCGCCGGTATGAAGACCTGCCCGGACCTCGATCCCCAAAGGTCGCACGGAGCGTGTGATCTCTTCAGCGCACCGGATGGCCCGGGCGGGACCATCGAAGCGGGCGAAGAATCCATCACCGGTTGTACCGACCTCGATACCGCGATAGCGGGCGAGCAATAGCCGGATCGTGGCGTAGTGTCGCTCGAGCAATGCTCTCCAGGCCCGGTCGCCCAACTCGACTGCTTTGGCCGTCGACTCCACGACGTCAGTGAACAGGATGGTCGCCAGCACTCGATCGGACTCGGGGGTCATAGGGCTACCCTCCCAACTGGAGCGGAGAAACGCCTCGATTTGCGCAAATGCCCTGGAGTCGTCACTACCAAAGGGAAGGTGGCCCTTGCCAGGGAGCTCCAACAACATCGCTCCCGGGATGAGGTCGGCGAACGCCTTAGACCCAGTCACGATATGCGGCAACTCTTCTGCCCAGAAGCCAACGAGGGTGGGCACGTGTATGGCCGGCAGAGCGGCCCGGACATCCATATCCGTGTTCATGTCCCCCAGGGCGCGGACACATTTCTCGTCGGCACCAGCGAGGAACATGTTGTCGAGGGCCTGCTTGTCGATTGCGTGTCCGCCTGGGAGCAACCACTCGCCCAGCTCCTCCATCCGCTGTCGATCTCCCCAGGGATGAGCGTCGAGATAAGCCTCGTCCTCACATAACTCGGCGTCTGTGAACCCTCCTCGGTAGTCCGATGCGAAACGGACCCGGGGCATGGACCCCCACACAATCAGGCTCCAGCAGCGCTCTGGGAAGGTGGCGGCAAACAAGGCGCACATAGTGCCGCCCTCGGAGGTTCCGATCAGTGCTGCACGCTCGGAGCCCGCTGCGTCCATCACGGCACGGATGTCGTCCATTCGCTCCTCGATGTGAGGGATGCCGACGGCACGATCGGACATTCCCGTGCCTCGCTTGTCAAAGACAATGATGCGCCCGAGTTGGCTGAGCCGTCGAAGGAATTCGGCCCACGGACGTATCTGCCACTGCAGTTGGACGTGAGTTACCATCGACGGTGCAAAAACGATGTCAAACGGCCCATTGCCGAAGACCTGATAGGCGATCTGTACACCATTGCTGTCTGCGTATTGGACCTCCGGCGTCTCCATGAGCAGAATTCTTGTCACGTCGGGCTCCTCGGGACAATGCCTCCGGCTCATCCCAGCCAGTTTCGCTCGGCGCCGCGGATCCATTTGTGGTCGGCGGGACAGTGGGGAATGACCTGGACCGGCGATAGCGTGAGGCTTCCCTGAGGATTCAGGGCGAGCGCAAGTGAGCGCAAAGCGGCACCTGCGGGCGGTCCCCGATATGGCCGCTATCCGGCTCAGCTGGCCGGAGTACGTCCAACGGTGACTGCGCCGAGAGCCTCGATGATCGAGCTGGAGGAGCAGTCCTTCACCTTCACGCCGACATGCGTCCGCGGACCCGACTGGAGTTGCGACACCGCCGCCAGCGCCATTGCGGAGAGCGTCCCGCCCGCTTCGGCGTTGCCGACGGCGAGGACGGGAGTGCCAGTCTGCAGCTGACTCAGGCTGGCATGGGGCACGACGACGAGCGTCTCGTTGGAAGTCACGACCCAGATTCGGGCTCCGCTCGACATGACGAGGGTGAAGCCGTCGGCGGTCGCGTCCGTTGCCGTGCCTTGGTGCGGGACGAAGCCCGTGGGATTCACAGCGCTGAAGGGCTGGCCCACCGTGACGATGGCGGCCTGAAGCGTCCCATTGGAGTTTTCGCCGCGCACCTCGACTTGCGCTCCATCGGTGATGTCGCTCAGAAACGGCCCCGACATGCTCACGAAGCTGGACGCCATCGTCGACACGGTCACCGACCGGCCGCTGGCCGTCTGGAGGACCAAGCTGGTGCCATTCACCCGTTCCAGCGTGCCGACTGCCTCTTGGTCTTGGCTGCACCCGGTGACCGTAGTGAGGGCCGCTCCAGTCCTCGGACCGGAGATCTGCACATGTACGACTCCGATCGCAGCACCAACCCCCAAGAGGAGAGCAAGCGCCGCTGCAGCACTTGTGACCGCCAAGAGGGCTCGTCGCCAGGAGCTGTGGGCGCGTTTCGGGGCGCGTCGTTGCCAGACGGGTTCGGTCACCTCCGGGGCGTTGGCGGCGAGCCCTCGAATCCCCTCGGCGACGAGATTCCACCGGCTCGCCTCGCGTTGGCAGTGCTGGCAGCCGGCAAGATGCTCTCGGGCCCGGTCCTCCTCTACGGCTTCGCCAGTGGCCTCGGCGATCAGGTCGCCGAGATCCAGATGCGGATAGCGGATGTCAGCAGGCCCTGGATTCATCGGCTCTGACCTTTCTCGTCAAGTGTGCGGTTCAACGCGGTGCGGGCAGCGGATAGGCGGCTCTTCACCGTCCCGAGGGGGACCTCCAGCACGTGTGCCACTTCGGGGAGGCTGAGCCCGACACCGAGGGCAAGACCGAGCACTTCTCGGTGGGTCGGTGCAAGCCCCCTGATCGCCTCGCGTACTTCGGCCAGCTCGGCCCGGTCTAGCGCCATGGCCTCTGGTCCTGGACTTGGACCCGGCCGGTCAGTCAGGAAGGTGTCATCGACGACTTGGAGCCGGTGGCGGCGTAGGCGGTCTCGGGTCTGTCGCCGCGCGATGGCGATCACCCAGGAACGGACCGAGGATTCGCCACGGAAAGAACCCGCTCCACGCCAGACAGCGAACATCGTGTCCTGGACGATCTCCTCTGCCAGCACCCGATCCCCGACAACCAGCTGAACTTGGGCGAACACCACTCGACCGTGTTCTCGGTAGAGCAAGGCCATCGCATCGGCGTCGCCCTGGGCGATTCTGCCCAGCAGCCCCGCGTCGCCTGGGGCTGCCCAGTGACCCGGCGTGGGGGCTGCTGTGCCGACCTGCCGATACGGATCGCTCACCTACTACATCCTTCCCAAAGGACTCGCTCGGAGAGTAAGTAGCAGCGGCCCACGGCTCGGTTCGCTCCTTGGCGCGGGTCTTGAGGCGTAGCGGCCCATGGGCTCATGCAATCGCGCCGACTCCAGGTTCCAACTGGCTGGGTTAACCGCTCGAGTGCCGGATAGGCATCGGTCTCGTTCGGGCAGGGTGGGGACCTTTTTGGGGGCGAGCCCATCCTGGTAATCCCTCCAGGGGTGAATCTCGAGCGGGCGGATCGACGGCCAGTGAGCGATGAAGCGGCACATGCCCCTCGTAGTCACTGGTAGCAGTTGCGCACTGCGCTACAACCAGGAGCGGGGCGACGGGATGGTAATGGGCGTCGGCAATAACGGGGGGGAGGTGCTCGAGAACGCCAGAGAACGCCAGCGTGGCCACCCGGGACGAGCGAGGCGTGGCACAGGCTGGCGCACACCACCCAGCTGAGAGGGCCGACCAGCCCACGGCGACGACCCTTGAGCGAGCCGTGCACTCGGGTGAACAGTGCGCGGGCCCCTCGAGGTCGCCGGTGACCTCGAGGAAGTTGGCGTCACTAACGCTAGCGAGGAGTGCGTACCGAAAAGCACCGCTGACCTCGCATTGGAGGTACACCTCCTCGAAGCAGCGGCGCGCTCCGTCGAGTCCAATTGGGCAGAATGTCAATGCCTGAACGATGGGTGAATTCCCGGGGCCCGAAGGGTCCAACCGTATAATTACAGAAGTGCGCGCAGAGGCAGAGAGCCAAACAAAGGACTGGAGAATGCCAGGGGAACGCAAGCTGGTCGAAGCGTCACTCAGAATCGAAGCCCCGGCGGCCCTCATCTTCGAAATCTTGGCGAATCCGCAGCGACACGTGGATTTCGACGGATCCCACATGATCCGGGGGGCCGTCCTCGACCGTCCCATCTCGAAAGTAGGCGACACATTCACCATGAAGATGCATCGACTCGGAGACGACTACCTCATGATCAACTATGTGGTGGAGTTCGAGCCAGATCGACGCAT
>JASHZK010000354.1 GCA_030042575.1 Acidimicrobiales bacterium | reverse complement strand
GCGGCCGCGGCCACGATCTCCCGCTGCACCTCGTTGACCCCCCCTCCGAAGGTGTTGATCTGGGCGCCGCGTGCGGCGCGTTCGAGACGGCCGGCCAGGAAGGCTCCCGGCGAACCGGGAGCCAGGTAGCCGGCCACGCCGACGATCCCGAGCAGGCTCCGATAGACGTCGATGCTGCGCTCGACCCCGAACACCTTCACCGCCGAGGAGTCACCCGGGTTGAGCTCTCCGTCGGCCAGGGCGCAGGCCATGCGCCAATTGAGCAGCCGCATGGCCTCGACCTGGGCCCGGCACCGGGCCAGCACGAGGCGGACCCAGGGATGATCCAGCACGTCGCCGGCATCGGGGTCGGCGCCGGCGATCGGGGTGCGCGCCGCCCAGCGTCCCACCTCGTCGCACAGGAGAGCGGCCAGCCCGCTCCAGGCGGCCAGTCCCACCCGCTCGTGGTTCAGCTGGGTGGTGATCATCCGCCATCCTCCGTTCTCCTCCCCCACCCGGGCGGCGACCGGGACCCGCACGTCGCTGTAGTAGGTGGCGGTCGTGGTGGCGTCGCCCACGGTGACCATGGGGCTCGAGGAGAACCCCGGGCTGTCGGTGGGGACACAGAGGATGGAGATGCCCTGGTGCTTGGGCGCCTCCGGGTCGGTGCGCACGGCCAGCCAGACGTAGTCGGCCATGTCGGCCCCGCTGGTGAACACCTTGGCTCCGTTGACCACGTACTCGTCGCCCCGGCGCACGGCCCGGGTGCGCAAGGAGGCCAGGTCGGTGCCGGCCTCGGGCTCGGTGTAGCCGATGGCGAAGTTGACGTCGCCCGACAGGATGCCGGGGAGAAAGAACGCCTTCTGCTCCTCGGTGCCGTACACCATGAGCGTGGGGCCCACCGTGTTGACGGTGACGAACGGGAAGGGGGCACCGGCACGACGGGTCTCGTCGAAGAAGATGTACTGGTCGGTGGCGGGACGCCCCTGGCCGCCGTACTCCCGGGGCCAGCCGATGCCCAGCCAGCCGTCCTTGCCGATGCGCCGGACCACCGTGCGCCACAGCTCGCCGCCCTCGCCGGCGTCGCCCACCTTGGCCCGGACCTCGTCGGTCATGAGATCGGCGTAGTAGGCGCGCAGCTCCCCGCGCAGGGCCTGCTGGTCGCGGGTCTCCTCCAGGAACATGGCGCCGTCTCTCACAACCGGTCCGGGCCGGCACCGCCGGTCCCGGCCGGAAAAAGCTGTAACTCGTTCTAGTTTTAAGGCTAGGCCAGGTGGGCGGTGGTGTCGATTCCCCCCAAGCCCAGCCACAGGCGGGGACCGGGGCCCAGACGACCGTCCACCGTCGAGCAGGGACCGGCCCCCTCGTCGTCGCCCGGAGCCGGCCGGCTCGACGGGCCTATCATGAACTGAAACACGTTCTCGAAATGAGGGGGACGAGATGGCCGTGGACCTAGCCGACATCGACCTGACCGACTCCGGCGTGTTCGTCGAGGGGGTCCCCCACCACTGGTTCGCCGAGCTGCGCCGGCGGGCTCCGGTCTACTGGCACGAGGAGTCCGAGGGGCCCGGGTTCTGGGCGGTGACCAAGTACGAGGATTGCGTGGCCGTCAACCGCGACTACGAGCACTTCTCCTCGTCTCGAAAGGCGACGTTCATCTGGGATCTCGAAGACGAGCAGGTCGAGAACCTCCGCCTCCTCATGTTGAACATGGACCCGCCCCTGCACACCCGCTACCGCCGCATGGTCAACAAGGGATTCACCCCCCGGATGGTGAACCAGCTCGAGGAGAAGATCCACGAGACGTCGGACGACATCATCGACGCCGTCATCGAGAAAGGTGAGTGCGACTTCGTCACCGACCTGTCGGCCGAGCTCCCTCTGATCGTCATCGCCGACCTGCTGGGGGTGCCCCAGGAAGACAGGCACAACATGTTCGACTGGTCCAACCGCATGATCGGCCAGGAGGACCCCGAGTACCAGATCACCCCCGAGATCGGCCAGCAGTCGGCCATGAAGCTCTACGCCTACGCCTCCCAGCTCTACGAGCAGAAGAGGATCGATCCTCACGAAGATCTCATGAGCGCCCTCACCAGCGTCGAGCTCGACGGAGAGAGGTTGTCCGACCTCGAGCTCGAGATGTTCTTCCTGCTGCTCACCGTGGCCGGGAACGAGACCACCCGCAACCTCATGTCCGGTGCCATGCACGCCTTCTTCCAGAACCCCGACCAATGGGAGAGGCTGCGGGTCGACCGCTCCCTGTTGCCCAGCGCCATCGAAGAGATGCTTCGCTTCGTGAGCCCGGTCATGAACTTCCGGCGCCAGACCAACGAGGCCTTCGAGCTGCGGGGCCAGCGCATCGAGGAGGACCAGAAGGTGGTCTTCTTCCACGCCTCGGCCAACCGGGACGAGGACGTCTTCGACGACCCCGACCGCTTCGACATCGCCCGCGACCCCAATCCCCACATCGCCTTCGGGGGCGGCGGACCGCATTTCTGCCTGGGGGCCAACCTGGCCCGCATGGAGATCCGGGTCATGTACGAGCACCTGCTCGACCGCATGCCCGACATCCACCTGGAGGGCGAGGCCCAGCGATTGCAGTCGGCCTTCATCAACGGGGTCAAGCACCTGCCCGTGGCCTTTGCCCCCGGTCCCACCGTCCGGCGCTAGCGGCAACCCATCGCAACGGCATCGAGAGAGCCGGGCCGTGCGCTTCCACCAGGCGCTCACCTTCCTCCCCGTCGACCAGGCCTTCGCCCTGGCCCGGGCGGCCGACGACCAGGGTTACCACGGCGTCTTCCTGTCGGATCACATGTTCTTCCCCCGGGAGCGCACCTCCCGCTACACGTACTCGACCACCGAGGACGGCGCCCCCGGCTACGGCGACCATTGGGATCCCGACACGCACTGGCCCGATCCCTTCTGCTTCATCTCGGCGGCGGCGGCGGTGACCACGCACCTGCAGTTCACGACGAGCGTCTACATCGCCCCCGCCCGCGACCTGGTGACCGTGGCCAAGCAGGTGGGCACGGCGGCGGTGCTCTCGGGCGGCCGGGTGAACCTGGGAGTCGGGGTGGGCTGGTCCAAGGAGGAGTTCGACGCCACCGGCCAGGACTTCACCACCCGAGGCCGGCGCCTGGACGACATGATCCCCGCCCTGCGGGCGCTGTGGGCCGGTGGCTGGGTCGAATACCACGGCCCCTGCTACGAGGTGCCCGCCCTGCGCATGGAACCGAGCCCGGCTCGTCCCGTCCCCATCTACGGCGGCGGCCACTCGCCGCCCGCCTTTCGCCGGGCGGCGACGCTGTGCGACGGCTGGATCGCGGCCGGGGCCTACCGGCTCGACGAGGCCCGTCACCATCTCGGCCAGCTGGCCCAGGCGCGCACGCACGCCGGCCGGGACGACGAGCCCTTCGCCATCTTCCTCTCACTGGCTGAGCGCCCCGATATCGACCTGTACCGGCGACTGGAGGAGGACTACGGGGTGACCGACTTCACCTGCGGCCCGGCCCTCACGGCCAAGGTGGACCGCTCGGCGCCGGGCCCGGTCCAGCTGCAGGGGCGTCTGGACGCCTCGGCCCGTTTCGCCGAGCAGGTGGTGCACAAGGCGGGTTAGCCACCCCGCTCGGCCCCGGCCCAGCGACACCGGTCCCTCCTCCTCCACCATCGGGGGAATCGGGGACGTCCGGTCACACCGGGTCCCACCGGTGCGTCGACGACATGACGAACGGCGCCGGAGGGAGGCGACAGATGCAGGAGACGACGCTGGCCGAGCGGTTCCAGGCCGAGCGGACCCGGCTGGAGAGCCTCGCCTCTCGGATGCTCGGGTCGAGGGCCGAAGCCGAGGACGCCGTCCAGGAAGCCTGGCTGCGTCTCAGCCGTGCCGACG
>JASHZK010000353.1 GCA_030042575.1 Acidimicrobiales bacterium | reverse complement strand
CCCCGTAGGTCTCGATGATGGTGAGCAGGAGGATTGTGAATCCCCAGAAGGTGAGGGCGTGGGCCAGACCGGGAATGGTCCGCTTGAACAGCTTCTTCTGGCCGCCCACCTCGACGAGCTCTGCCCAGATCCGGCCGGGGATGCCGCCGAAGCGCGGCGGATCGGAACGGCCGGCCCTCACCAGCCGGAGCAGATAGAGGAACCGGCGGCCGGCGATGGCGAGGCCCGCTGCCGTCAGCACCATTCCGATGACGATTCTGATTGTCAAACCATCCTCCCCAGGTGGTTCTCGCTCAGGTGCGGAAGTTCTCGAAGTACCGGCTCGGCGTCGGGCCACGCTGTCCCTGGTACTTCGAGCCGAGGCCGGCCGAGCCATAGGGATGCTCGGCGGGCGTCGACATCCGCAGGAAGCTGATCTGCCCGATCTTCATACCTGGGTAAACGGTGATGGGCAGGTTGGCCACGTTGGAGAGCTCCAGGGTCAGGTGGCCGTCCCAACCGGCGTCGACGAAGCCGGCGGTGGAATGGATGAGCAGTCCCAGGCGGCCCAGCGAGGACTTCCCCTCCAGGCGGGCCACGATGTCGTCGGGCAGGCTCACCCGCTCCGAAGTGGAGCCGAGCACGAATTCCCCGGGGTGGAGGATGAGGGCCTCGCCTTCGGGCACGTCGACCAGCTCGGTCAGGTCCTCCAGGTCCTCCCGCACGTCGATGACGCGCATCGAGTGGTTACGGAACAGGCGGAAGTAGCGGTCCACGTGGAGGTCCACGGAGGAGGGCTGGATGCAGGTTCCGTCCAGGGGATCGATGACGATACGATTGGCCTCCAGCTCCTCACGGATCGTCCTGTCTGAGAGCACCACCGAGGGGGACGATAGTGTGAGCGCCTCTCGCGGGCGTAGTTCAGCGGCAGAACATCAGCTTCCCAAGCTGAGAACGCGGGTTCGATTCCCGTCGCCCGCTCTGGTCTCCTGTCTCATCTCAGGCTCTTCGGATTCTGGCGGGTCCGGCGGGCTCTCAGAGCGACCATGGCGGCCGGGCACCCGCCGGTGTCGGCTTTTGGGCACCCGTGGAACCTCATCGCACCCCCCGCCAGCGCAAAAGCCGAGTTTTCGGCGGTCGAAGCAACAATCTCTGCTACGTGACATTGAAGTGGGGTCAGCACGCCACCTCGACGTTTCGCTCTCGACGAAACCACTCCGCCCATACCCGACGCACCCTGGGTGGCAGGACCAGCTCGTCCCACATTGCCAGGAGATGGTCGATACCGATGTAGTAGCGGACGTCTTCTGCCGTACCTTCCTGCAGAACCTGCTCGTACACCAGGCTCGCTGGCCCGCCGACGCGCTCGGCAGGGTTCGCTGATTCAGGCTGGCGACGCCGGCCCGGTGTCATCACCAACGTCACGGATCCCGTCGTTCTCCACGGGCTGGAACGTCATCGACGCACCTCCTCGGCCAGACTGGACAGGCGGGCGACCGTCGGGTCGATCCAGTGCAGGTCGGCCTCGAGAGAAGATCTCTGGACCGGCCGTCCCAACATCAGGGCGAGGAGCACCTTGGCCAACAGAGGGACCGAGTCGCAAGGGCGAATAGGCTACACACTGAGTGTATACGCTCCGTCCGTAGGAGGGCTGGAGGTGCGGACCTCGAGCCGCGACGACCCCGGCGACCTCCCGACCGGGCTCTCGACCTATTCGACCCCCGGCCGGGCAGCCCGGGACGGCACCGAGAGGCTCGCACCCGACGACCTTTCCGACACGACCGAACGTGGCGCGTGCTTCTCCGAACCGGTCGTCGAGGGGCCCTGGCCAGCGACCCTCGGAGACGTTGGGGCGGTAGCTTGTTGCCCACCCCACGGGAAGCCCGCGTCAGGGAGGGCTGGGAAGGAAGAGGGCTATGAGCGAGCCACTCGCTGTGCCCGAGGTGCACTTGTTCATGCTCAACCCGGAGGCTCCTCCACCAGTCCCGGCGTCGAGCACCATCAACGGCTCGCTCCCGGTTCGGGCCAGCCAGCTCTGCCCCCCTGTCACGGCGGCCTCAGGCTTCGGCTGGTACCTCTTCCCACCCGTCGATTTCGCCTTGCGCTGGGACGGCCAAGAGAGCTGGTTCTCCCTCCTCGAAGACAACGAGGCGAGCCAGTGGCGCTCCCTGGCCGGCGGGAAAGACGTCTTCCTGCCCGAAGAGCTCTCCGGCGGCGTCCCGGCGGACAGGCGAGCGGAACTGCAGAGCGTCCTTCCCAATGGCCGGGTACCGTTCGTGAATGCCGATCCGCGCGGTCCTCACCGCGTCGAGCTCCACTTCGGACTGATCGTCCAAACCTCTCTAGGCTGGAGCACGCTCGTCCGATCCGTGCCCAACTGGCCCTATGCGGGCTACCAGATCATCGAGGGGATCATCGAAACGGCCTGGTATCGCTCGATACTGCCCGTGATGGTGCAATTCACGCAGCCAGACCGGGTGGTCCGGTTCTACCGGACGATTCCCGCCGCTGCCCTGCAGGTGGTCCCTGACATCGCTTACGCCACGAGCACTGCCAAACAGGCCACCATTCACCGCGGTATCTCCGAGATCCCCGAGGACGTGTGGAGTGAATGGTTGGAGATGCGTGGCGAGCGTCATCGCCACGAACGGCCGGGCAACTACAAGCGCCGGCAACACCGACATGCTGTTCTGACCGGGACCGCTTCGACGGACGGAGTCACGGCTAGTTCCCCGGACACGGTCGACTAACGCGGTCAGGCAGTGCCGCGGCACAAGTCCTCAGGAGCGGGGGGCCACGGGTACAGGCGGGCGATCGGTGACGCTGTCGCCCGCCGCCTCCTCATAACCCAGTCCATCTCCGAGATCGGGGACTTCGTAGGACTGTCGGCCTTGTTGATCCTGACGTACCGCAAAACGGGGTCGGCGATCGGCCCCGGCGCCGTCTTCGCCGCCCGCGCCCTGCCCTCTCTGGTCGTAGGCACTGTGCTGAGCGGGCGGATCGAGCAGCCGGAGCGGCGCACGGGACTGGTCGCCTTCGCCGTGATCGGTGCCATCGCTACCGCCCTGGTGGCGGCCGAGCCCACTCTGCTGATAGCGCTCTTGGCCACGGCGCTACTCGGAGCGAACCGCACTTCCGCCCTCAGCGTCACGGCGGGAGCGATCGTCGACTCCGTGCCCGGTGAGACACGAGCCGGGTACTTCGCCCTGTCCAGCATGGTCAACCAGGCGTCTCAGGTGGTCGGTTTCCTCGCCGGCACGGCGCTCACCCTCTGGCTTGGTGTGCGGTTCTCGCTCGGATTCGATTCCGCCACTTTTGTCATAGGCGCCGTGATCCTCGCCGGCCTTCCCAAGGCCATGAAGAAGCCAAGGGAACAAAAACCGTTCCCGACGGCGGGCATACGCACCCTCCTCGACCAACCCGTTCTACGTCTCATCGCCCCGATCGTCTGGATCGGGGTCTGCGGGACCGCTCTTCCCGAGACGATCGCACCGACCGTGTCCCACGGCCCGGAACTGGCCGTCGTCATGTGCTCCTTCCCGCTCGGCACCATGATCGCCGCCACCTATGCCGCCTTCGGCGAGGGAGGGGTGTTGAACCGCGTCGTCACCCAGTTACGGGTATCGGTCCTCTTCGGCATGGCATTTGGACTCGGTGCCGTCGTCCTCTGGCTCGGGGGCGGAGACTGGCTGCTCGCCGCGGCCAACCTGGTCCTCGGGGCGGCGAGCGTCTGGGTGATCGGGGTCCGCACGACCTTTGCCCGCTACTCGCCCCCCGGCCGGATGGTCCAGGTGGAGGCCGTCATGGTCGCCGCCATCGTTCTCGGAGAGGGGGTCGGCACACTGGCGCTGGCCTTCGCGGCGAACGCCGCTGGTGCCGACGTCTCCTATGGGATCGTGGGAGGGCTCACCACGTGTATGGCGGCCTACGCCCTGAGTCGCCGGCACCGGGTGCCCGGGCTCGATGCTGACGTCAAATTCGTGGCCACCGACGGGGTCGACGGGCCGGCGGTGGCGGAGTCCTGATCAGCCGTTCGACTCGGCCTGCAGGGCCCGGCACGGCTCTCCGCGAAGCGACCCGCACGCCGGCAGGGTGGTGGTGGCCTTGACGCCGCTCACCTCGTTCACCACCAGGGCTGAGGCCACGACCCCGCCTATGCCCACCACGGCCGTCTGGTCGTTGTCCACGGTGTCGAACTCCCATGAGGGCCGGTCGCCGCCCGGGGCCGAGATGACGATGCGCAGCTCGGTGCCGCGACGGAAGGTGTGGGCGATCGGGTCGATGGGGATCTTGACCAGCTTGTAGGTGGTGGGTGACAGCAGCTTGGCTTGTGAGCCCAGGTAGGACGGATCGGTGAACAGGGCAGTGGAGTCAGAGAGGTCGACCTGGTTGGAACTGCGGAGGAACCCGGAGGTGATGTACTCCTCCTCTCCGGCAGTGGGCCGGGCCTCGGTGACGGTCACCTGGTAGTCCTCCACCGGAGTGTCGGGGGTGGGCGACTTCACCCACAGGTCCACGGTGGCCGGGCCCACGATGGTCGTGGCCTTGGTGAACGGCGTCGTCTCGAAGGCCACGCCGTCGGCCGCCGGCACCGTGGTCCAGTCCCAGGGCGGCGACGCCGCCCAGGGGTTGGCGTCGGCCGGCAGGTCGGTGGCAGGTCGGGCGCTCGGGTCCAAGATGAAGGCGGCATGCGAGGCCTTGGCGGGCGCCTTCTCCGACAGCGAAGCATTGGGGCCGAAGTAATAGGTGGTCACCGTGCCCTTGGGCGGCCAGCTCGAGAAACCGGCCGAGTAGGTGGCTTGGGGGTCACCGGCCCCCACCGAGCCGGCACCGTTGTCGAAGAAGACCTCCACTCTCGGTGTCTGGGCGGCGAAGCCGGACTCGGCTTGGGCCACCGTCTTGTCCTTGGTGAAACGGTAAGCCGGCAAGGGCGCCTGGGCGGTCGTGCCCGAGGCCGAACTGGCGAACTCGTCGAGGACGGTGTCGGCCAGGAGCCCCGGGTTGGAGGGCACCTTCTCGGCCACGTAGATGTCCAGGAATTCGAGCCAGCGGCTCATGATCTGGGGATCGGACGAGTCGATGTGGCCCCCGTTGATCATGTTGGCGAACACCCGGGTCTTCGAGGGGAAGGCGTCGAGCAGGGCCGGCCACTGCGGACCGGTCTCGTCGTCCTCCAGCGCGCCGGAGATGAAGACCGGCACCGTGATGTTCTTCGCCCACTGGCGCATGGAACGCACATTGAACAGCGAGGGGGTGCGGCCGGGGCCGGCCCGGGTGGTCGAGGTGGCGGGGGCCACCTGTTGGGGACCGACCAGGCTGTCGAGGGGTTCGGACTCGCCGTGCAGGGCCTGGTTGGCCAGACAGGTGGACGACGTGCCGCCGCTGGCCGCCAGCTCGGCATCGATCTCGTAATAGGTCCAAGGCTGGCCCACGTTGGTGACCGGTGTGGACGACAGCGGGACCAGGGCCCCGTCGGACCAGGTGGCCGCGGGCATGGCGTCGTCGATGCGCTCGTCGATCCAGCTCTCGGCGAAGCCGTCGTTGAAGATGCCACCGGGGTAGCCGGTGGAGAAAAGGTCGTCGGTCGGGCTGAGCGGGGTGATGGCAGCCAGGCCGGGGGGGTCGGTGCCGGCCGCCGGCAACTGCGACAGCCCTGAGTAGCTGATGCCCACCATGCCCACCTTGTGGTGAGCCACCCAGCTTTGGTGGGCCACGATCTCGATGGCGTCGTAGGCGTCGTAATCCGATGGGTACCCGAACAGGTCGAAGGCCCCACCGGAGCAGCCGGTGCCCCGCATCTGCAGGCTCACGGTGGCGAAGCCGGCCACCCGAGCCACCACCGCCCCGACGTCGGTGTCCGAATCGGGCAGCAGGTTGGCGTCACCCTCTTCGTCGCAGTACTTGGCACCGAGGGTGGGACCCAGGGCGGAACACAAGGTGAAGGGGATGGGATCGGTGGGGGCGGCGGTGCCGTAGCCGGAATACTCGATGACGGTCGGGCACGGCGACGATTTGCTGCACTTGACCGTGTTTCCGGCCGCGTTCACCGGGAAGCGCACGGTGGCGGCCAGCTTGATGCCGTCGCGCATGGTGATGTAGTTGAGGCCCTTGTGCATGGGCTGATCGGTGTACAGCGACGAGTCGGCTGGTGGGTTCTTCCCGGGGGCGAGCACCGAGAACGACGCCGTCTCGGTTTCCGACGTCGTGTCGTCCCACCGGTAGCCGCTTCCGGGCGTGAGGTTGCGGATGATGAGGGAACCGAGCGCATCGGCCGTGCCGGGGTTGCCGGCCACGTCCACCGGTGAACCGTGGCGCAGCAGGGTGATGGAGTCTCCCGGCGTGGCACCGGTCATCCACGCCTCCTCCACCGAGCCCCGGCCCTGGAGCACGGACTGGGCCGAGGCCCCCGGTGCCGGTCCGCCCACTACGGGGAACAGCACCACCGCCAGGGTGAGCGTCCCCATGAGCAGCGGAGGGAAGGATCGCCGGGCCCCGTGGGCAAACCGATTCGCCATACCGCACCCCCCCGTGCAGTGCGGCGGCGCACCGCCGCCCGCTCATCATGCCAGCCCCGGCTGCCGGTGACTCACATATTCGAGCATGCTAATATGTTGATGTGTCAGACCTGGAGGCGGCCGCCGACCTCTTGAAGGCGTTCGGGAACCCTCTGCGTCTGGCCATACTGCTCGAGCTGGGCGAGGGCGAACGGTGCGTCCACGACCTGGTCTCCGCTCTCGACGTCACCCAGCCGCTCGTCTCACAGCACCTCAAGGTCCTGAAGGGCGCCGGGGTGCTGGCCGGGCGGCGCCGGGGCAGGGAGATCGCCTACTCCATCGCCGACGAGCACGTCACCCACATCGCGTTGGACGCCATCGCCCACGC
>JASHZK010000352.1 GCA_030042575.1 Acidimicrobiales bacterium | reverse complement strand
GGCCTCTGCCCGGCCGCCGTCGGACCGCAGGAGGCGCAGCCCGGCGGCCGAAGCGCCGAGCGGGCCGGTGACGAGCAGGCGGTCGCCGGCGCGAGCCCCGGAGCGCAGGACAGGCCCGAGACCATCCGACACCTCGCCGGTCATGGCCACCGCCACCACCAACCGCTCCCCGCCTGAGAGGTCTCCGCCCACCACGGGGCAGCCGAATGCAGCCGCCGCCTCGGCGATGCCGTCGTAGAGCCCGTCGAGGTCGGTGTCGGGCGGCCCGGAGACGGCCACCACGGCGTGGCGGGGCCGGCCCCCCATCGCCGCCAGGTCGCTCAACGACGCCACCATGGCCCGCCAGCCCAGGTCGGCCTGGGTGACCAGGCCCGGGGCACCGTGGACGCCCTCGACGACCAGGTCGGTGGTGAACAGCATCCGGCCGGTCGGCGGGTCGAGCACGGCGGCGTCGTCGCCGATCCACACCTCGCCGGGCCGGGGCCTGGCTCCGGAGGCCTGGAGGCGCTGGGCCAGGCGCTCGATGGCTGCGAACTCCCCTCCCCCGGTGCCACCCGAGTTGGGGACGGACATGGCCAATGCCTAGCATTGGGTCCCCTGTCGTCGTCCCTGCCGACCGCCGGAGGTAGCGCTCGTGGGACCGAAGGAGCCGGAAAGGATGAGCCAGCCCATGCCGCCCACCGCCAACAAGAAGCTCTTGGGCTGGGTCGACGAGGTTGCCGCCCTGACCGCTCCCGACCGGATCGAGTGGTGCGACGGATCGGCCGAGGAGTACGAGCGCCTTTGTCGGCTCTTGGTGGACAACGGGACCTTCACCCGGCTGTCGGAGGCCAAGCGCCCGGCCAGCTACTGGGCCTGCTCGGACCCCAGCGACGTGGCCCGGGTGGAGGACCGGACCTTCATCTGCTCACGCGACGAGAGCGACGCCGGTCCCACCAACAATTGGCGTGACCCCGACGAGATGCGAGCGAACCTGAGCGAGCTGTTCCAGGGCTCGATGCGGGGCCGCACGATGTACGTGGTCCCCTTCTCGATGGGACCGCTGGGATCGCCCATCGCCCACATCGGCGTGCAGATCACCGACTCGCCCTATGTGGCGGTGTCCATGCGCATCATGACCCGCATGGGCACCGGTGCCCTGAAGGCCCTGGGGGACGATGGCGAGTTCGTTCCCTGCCTGCACTCTGTGGGTGCGCCGCTGGGCCCGGGGCAGGTCGACGTCCCCTGGCCGTGCAACTCCGAGCACAAGTTCATCGTGCACTTCCCCGAGACACGGGAGATCTGGTCGTTCGGGTCGGGTTACGGCGGCAACGCCCTGCTGGGAAAGAAGTGCTTCGCCCTCCGCATCGCCTCGGTGATGGCCAGGGACGAGGGGTGGCTGGCCGAGCACATGCTCATCCTCAAACTCACCTCGCCCCAGGGTGAGGTGCACTACGTCACCGGCGCCTTCCCCTCGGCCTGTGGCAAGACCAACCTGGCCATGTTGGTGCCCACCCTCCCCGGCTGGAAGGTCGAGACGGTGGGCGACGACATCTGCTGGATGAAATTCGGCGACGACGGACGGCTGTGGGCCATCAACCCGGAAGCCGGGTTCTTCGGAGTGGCTCCCGGGACGTCCACGGCCACCAATCCCAACGCCATGAAGACGATGCACTCGAACACCGTCTTCACCAACACCGCCTACACCGACGACGGCGACGTGTGGTGGGAGGGCATGGACGCCGAGCCACCTGCCCACCTCACGGACTGGCGCCGACAGGAGTGGACGCCGGCATCGGGTACCACGGCCGCCCATCCCAACGCCCGCTTCACGGTGTCGGTGACCCAGAACCCGGCTTGCGCCCCGGAATGGGGGGACCCCAAGGGAGTGCCCATCTCGGCCGTGCTCTTCGGGGGGCGCCGGCGTTCGACGGTGCCCCTCGTGACCGAGGCGTTCGACTGGGGCCATGGCGTCTTCCTCGGCTCGATCATGTCCTCGGAGACGACGGCGGCGGCGACCGGCGCCGTGGGGGCCTTGCGCCGCGACCCCTTCGCCATGCTCCCCTTCTGTGGCTACAACATGGCCGACTACTTCGATCACTGGCTGCGCATCGGCAAGTCCACCGACGCGGCCAAGCTCCCCCGGCTGTTCTACGTCAACTGGTTCCGCCGGGACGCCGAAGGTCGCTTCCTGTGGCCGGGTTACGGCGAGAACTCGCGGGTGCTGGCCTGGGTGGTCGAACGCGTCGCCGGGCGCGGTGCGGCCACCGAGACACCGATCGGCCACGTACCCGCTCCCGGGGCCATCGACACCGACCGCCTGGACGTCTCGGAGCAGGACATGGCGGCGCTCTTACGGGTGGACGTCGAGGAGTGGCGGGCCGAGCTTCCGCTCATCACCGAGCACTACGCCCGTTTCGGAGATCGGCTCCCGCCTGAACTGGCCGAAGAGCTCGATGCCTTGGAACGCCGTCTGGCTTGACGGTGGGCGGGACGGTCGTGGACCCGGTCCGTCGGAGGGCTCGGACGCTACGATGAAGCGACCGGCGGCAAACCCTGCCGCCACGCTCGGGTGAGGGAGGAACCATGGCCGTCACCGCCTATGTGCTCATCCAAACCGAGGTCGGCAAGGCAGCCAACGTCGCCGCACAGGTGGCCGCCATCGCCGGTGTGCAGTCGGCCGAGGACGTGACCGGTCCCTACGACGTGATCGTGCGGGCCGAGGCGGCCACGGTCGACGAGCTCGGTCGCATGGTGGTGAGCCACATCCAGCTCATCGAGGGGATCACCCGCACCGTCACCTGCCCGGTGGTGAACCTCTGACGGATCGGTGGGCGGCGCCCGCGCCTCAGTCGATGGCGCCGGCGCTGCGCAGCGAGGCGATCCGCGTCTTTTCCACCCCCCAAGCGGACAGAGCGGCGTCGGTGTCCTGACCCGCCACCGACGGCGGGCGCTGCACCGAGCTTGGAGTGCGGCTGAAGCGGGGGGCAGGCCCGGGCTGGAGCACCCCGTCGACCTCCACGAAAGTCCCCCGCGCCGCATTGTGGGGATGACGGTGGGCCTCCCAGGGCGAGAGCACCGGCGCCCCGCAGGCGTCGGTGCCGGCAAACCGCTCTGCCCACTCGTCACGGGTGGCCGTCTTGAATATGGCGGCGAAACGCTCTTTCATGGCCGGCCACTGGGCGCGGTCCTGCTGGGCGGGCAGCTGCTCCGACTGGAGCCCGAGCACCTCGAGCAGCTCGGCGTAGAACGGCGGCTCGATGGCCCCCACGGCGAACCATTTTCCGTCGGCTGTCTCGTACACCTCGTAGAAGTGCGAGCCGGTGTCGAGGATGTTGGCCCCCCGCTCCTCGGTCCACAAACCGAGCTGGCGGAAGGCGTAGGTCATGGTCATGAGCGAGGCCGCTCCGTCGACCATGGAGGCGTCCACCACCTGACCCCGGCCCGAGCGCTGGGCACCGAGGATGGCGGCCACCAGACCGAAGGCGAGCAGCATCCCTCCCCCGCCGAAGTCACCGACCAGGTTGAGCGGCGGCACCGGACGTTCCCCGGCGCGGCCGATCGACCACAGGGCTCCGGCCAAGGCGATGTAGTCGATGTCGTGGCCAGCCTGTTGGGCCATAGGGCCGTCTTGTCCCCAGCCGGTCATACGGCCGTAGGCGAGACGGGGATTGCGTGCCAGGCAGACGTCGGGGCCCAGGCCGAGGCGCTCGGCCACACCGGGACGCCAACCCTCGACCAGTCCGTCGGCGTCGGCCACCAGATCGAGCACCAGATCGACGCTTTGGGGATGCTTCAAGTTGACCGCCACCGACGGGCGGCTCCGGTTGAGCAGGTCCCAATGGGGACCGGTCCGCTCGGGCGTCGGCGCCCCCTCGATGGTCCCGGCCGGCCGGCCGGTGCTCCGATCGATGCGCAGGACGTCGGCACCGGCGTCGGCCAGGACCATGCAGGTGTAGGGCCCCGGCCCGATGCCGGCCAGCTCCACGATGCGGATACCTTCGAGCGGCCCGCTCATCGGGGGACCACGTCCGCAGCGCGCCGGGCCTTGTCCTCCCCCCGGCGAGCGTTGTCCACGACGGCCGACACCACGGCCGGCCACACGGCCGGGGGAAGCTCGTGTCCCAGTCCCTCCAGGACCATGAGCTCGGCGCCGGGGATGGCGGCCGCCGTGGCCCGGCCACCGCTGGGATCGATCAGCGCATCGGCGTCCCCGTGGATGACCAAGGTGGGCACCGAGATGCTCGCCAGCGCAGCGGTGCGGTCCCCGGAGGCGAAGATGGCCATGAGCTGGCGTCCGCTGCCCTCCGGATGGACCCCGTGGTCGTAGACGCGCTCGAACCGGGCCCGGCGCCAGGCCTCGTCGACGAGCCGGGCGGCACGGGAGCCGATCAGCTCCATGTTCTCGAGCTCCTGTTCCACGAAGCCGTGGCGTCCGACCGAGGGCCGCCGAGCGACCACCGGCGCCGCTTGCGCCCGAGGCTGACCCACGTCGGGGGCCCCGGTGGTCGACATGATCGAGCACAAGCT
>JASHZK010000351.1 GCA_030042575.1 Acidimicrobiales bacterium | reverse complement strand
GAGTGCCCGCCGAGCCCACAGTGCGCGCCACAGCGCGCCGTTAGGCTGCGTTGCCGTGACCGACACGGCCCCGCCACGGGCCACGCACCAGAGCCTCTACCGTCGCTTCCGCCCCCAGCGCTTCGACGAAGTGCTCGGCCAGGACCACGTCTGCCTGGCGCTGCGCAACGCGGTGCGCGGCGACCGCGTCGGCCACGCGTACCTCTTCAGCGGGCCCCGTGGCACGGGCAAGACCTCGACGGCGCGCATCTTGGCCAAGGCGCTCAACTGCGCGGCGATCGACGACGGCGAGCCGTGCGGCGTGTGCGAGTCGTGCGTCGAGATCGCCCGGGGCACCTCGCTCGACGTCCACGAGCTCGACGCCGCATCCAACAACGGCGTCGACGCCATGCGTGACCTGGTGGCCAGAGCGGCCTTGGGTACGCCGGGTCGGTGGAAGGTCTACATCGTCGACGAGGTCCATATGCTCACGGTGGCGGCCTCCAATGCCCTGCTCAAGACGCTGGAGGAGCCACCCGGACACGTCGTGTTCGTGCTGGCCACTACCGACGCACAGAAGGTGTTGCCTACGGTGCGCAGCCGGACCCAGCACTTCGAGTTCCGCCTTCTCGGAGCCGAGACGTTGGTCGGTCTGGTGCGTTCGGTGCGCGACGCCGCCCAGCTCGAACTGGGCGACGACGCCTTGGCCGCTGCCGTTCGCAAGGGGCGAGGGTCGGCTCGAGACGCCCTGTCGGCTCTCGACCAACTGGCGGCCGCCGGCGAGGTGCACGACGAGGCCCCGGTGCTGGCCGAGCTGGGGGAGGCGTTGGCCGATCGCGATGCAGCCCGGGCGCTGGTGGCCGTGGCCCAAGCCGTGGCTGCCGGTCGCGACATCTACACCCTCACAGCGGCAATGGTCGAACACCTGCGCCAGGGATTCCTCTTCACGATTGCCCCCGATCTGGTGAGCGTGTCCGACCACGACCGACCTCCGATCGAGGACATGGCCCGGCGCATGGGACTGCCGGCCGTGGTGAGGGCCATGGAGGCCTTGGGCCGGGCCCTGGTCGACATGCGCGACGCGCCCGATCCTCGCGTCAATCTCGAAGGCACCCTCATCCGGCTGGCGCACCCCGAGGCCGACGACTCGCCGGCGGCCCTGCTCGAGCGCCTCGAGCGTGTCGAGCGGGCTGTCTCCTCTGGCGCACCCGTTCCCCGTGCGTCCAGCTCCCCAGGGGGGTCATCGGGGTCCGTGGGAGCGGCGCCGCCCTCAGCGCCGGCCGCCCCCCGAGCGTCGAGGCCGCCGGAGCCTCCCACCGACAAAGCGACCAAGGACGACGACCAGGATCCTTCGTCGGCCGCCGACCAGGGCGCAGCGGCGGCGACGGCGGCCGGGGGCGGCCCCGATCTCGCCCGCAAGAGCCTCGGCGCCATTCGTCGCCAGGGGCGAGGACAGCAAGTCTCTTCGGCTGCCGAGCCCGCCCAGGCGCCGGCGCCGGCGGTGACGACGACGACGACTTCGGCAGTGGCGGCGGCACCGCCAACGGTCGGGGCGCCGGCACCGGCAGCCTCGTCAGGGCCACTGGCCCCTGGTGCCACCCCGAGCCGGGACGAACTCGTCCAGGCATGGGGGGACGAGCTGCTCTTCTGTCTGTCGAACCGGGCCCGAGCTCGGTTCCGAGTCGGGCGCTTCACGGCGGTGGAAGAAGGTGTCGCGGTCTTCGCTCTGCCCAACGAGACCCACCGCTCCTACTGCGAGGAGGTACGACCGGAAGTCGAGGCGCTCTTGGCCCAACACTTCGGCTTGGCCGTCCCCATGCGGTTGGTCGTCGACGAAGAGATCGCCACGGCGGCTGCCCCGGGCCGAGCTACGACAGCTCCAGCCGTCTCCAAGGCGACGAACGCCGGCCGGGGCGGCCCGAGCCGGAGCCGGGATCGCCCTGGGACGACCGGAGCTGCGCCGGGAGCCGCTCCCGGGACCATCCTGGTCGGGGCCGGGGCCGGGGCCGGGGCCGGGGCGGAGGTCGAGCAGGAGCACGCGGCGCTGCTGGACCCCGTCGTGCTGGCTGCCGAAACCGAACCGGCCGGCGCCGGGCCCAGTGCCGAGCAGCGGTTGAAGCAGCTGTTCCCGGGGGCCGAGGAGGTCTAGTGGCCTACGGCGCATTGCTGCAGGCCCTGATCGACGAGCTCGGACGTCTCCCTGGCATCGGCCCAAGTCCGCCCAGCGCATCGCTTTTCATGTGCTGCAGGTCGACGAGCGCGATGCCCGGCGGCTGTCCGACGCCATCGTGGCTGTGAAGGAGCACGTGACGCTGTGCCCCCGCTGTTTCAACGTGGCAGAAGGAGGGCTGTGCGATGTCTGCTCGGATCTTCGTCGCGACGGCAGTGTGCTGTGCGTCGTCGAGGATCCTCGCGACGTCGTGCCCGTAGAGAGAACTGGGTTTCGCGGTCGCTACCACGTCCTGCAAGGGTCGCTCAATCCCATCGAAGGTGTCGGTCCGGAGCAGCTCCGGATCGGCGAACTGCTCGCCCGTCTCGAGCCCGAGAGCGTGGTCGAAGTCATCCTGTGCACCAATCCCAACCTGCAGGGCGAGATCACCGACCAGTACCTGGTGCGGGAGCTCAAGCCGTTCGGGGTCAAGGTCACCCGCCTGGCCAGTGGGCTCCCCGTGGGCGGTGACCTCGAGTATGCCGACGAGCTCACCCTGGGCAGGGCGCTCGAGGGTCGACGGGAGGTCGACGCCTGAACCCTGCCGGCCATCCCGTTGTGAACGACTCGCCAACCCGGCTACGTAAAAAGCGCGGCGCCCAGGAGCGAAATCGCCGGCTGCGCTCGCCGGCTGCGCTCGCCCGGCTGCGCCGGCCCGCTGCGCCGGCCCGGCACCGACGCGTTCGGGGGGCCGTGCCGCACCGGTGCCGGACCGGACGATCACATGGCGAGTGCAGGGAACTGGTCGCCGACTTGCCGAACCGCCCATCTGCGTGGAGAACGGCGTCGTTCCGACCTCCTTGCGCGGTCAGCATTGGGAACCCCCGGCTCGGGACCAGGGGCCCCGCTCGTCGGAGAACCCCACCAACGGAACCGAACCGCCCACCGGGCCGGTCATTCCCAGAGGTGGGCCTGGCCCGAGGGGGCGTCGATGGGGAAGTAACCGGGGAGCCGGTCGGTGGGGGTGTCGATGTAGACCTTGGCCTCTGGTGGCTGGGCGAATCGGCCGTGACTCCAGCGCACTTCGACGTGTCCCCGAACGGTTCGTGGCTGCCCGGCGCCGGGGACGAGGGGCTCTGACTGGCCGGCGGCGGCGACAGGGAGCGGTGGCGTGCCGGCCTCGGAGACGATGGACCTGAGCCGGCTGGTGCCGCAACGGGCCCGGTACGTGACGGTCCAGTCCACCTGGGGCTGGCCGGCCTCGGCCGGGCGGATGTCGAGGCTCACCAACTGGTATGCCTGGCGCCAGTCCCAGGGGCTGGCCACACGCAGCCGCAGTGGCCGATGGGGATCGGCGCCCAATACATAGTACGAGGCGTTGCCCATGCGCAGGAGCCGCCAGACCAGCCGTTCCTGCGCACGCGCTCGCGAGGCGTTGTGGGCCCACCGCTTGGCCGAGGCCTCGCTCACCTCTCGACACAGCTCGGCGTAGGGCGCTCGGGCCGACGGGGGATAGGCGCCGCGCTCCGGCAGGGCCAGACGGAGCCGGCGGCGGTCGGCCCGGCTCATGGCGGACGGGTCTTCGGGGAGGTCACCGAGGCCGGCTGCCTCCCTGCAGGCGCCGTAGAGGCGCCGATAGGCGCCGGGGGCGACCTCCTGGTACCAGTCGCCCGTGCTCCAGTCGCCGGTGGTGGTGAGAAGGCCGTCGAACAGCCGCGCCGGCGAGGCGTTGGCGATGGTGCGCGACAGGTACTTGCAGCTCACCAAGTAGACGTGGTCGATGCGCAGGTCCACCGGAGCCACCTCGTCGCCGGGAGGGCGCCGTCCCCCCGTCCACTCCACGAGGAGCGGGGGCCGGCCCCGCAGGGCCTCCGGCGACTGCAGGAAGGCCCGACCGTTGGCCCAGGCGGCGGCGAACTCCTCGGCGAAGTGCCCGCCGCGCTGGAGCGCGCTCAGCCGGTCCCAGACCTCGTCGGCGACGGCCAGTTCGGGCGGCCGGGCGGCGAGGGCCGCCGCCGGTGCCTCGAAGGGCAGCATCCCGAGGGCGGTGCCGAGCTCGGTGACGGTGGTGCGGTCATCGGGCACGTGCCCGCCGCCCACTGCGGGCCAACGTACGAAGCCGGGACAGAGCCTGCTCCGACTCGAGCTCGACCACGTCGTACACCGCCGGCACCGATCCGGGCTCCTGGGGTGTCGCCAGCGCGCGCCAGGCCTGTTCCCCGGCGCTGCCCGGTGCCGGGGCGTCGGTGGTGAGCAGCACCAAAGGATCCTCGGGGTAGGCCGCATGCAGCACTGCCGCCCGCCCCAGCGTCCTCCACAGGGTCTCGCTGCGGCGCAGCCCACCCCGCAGGGTCCCGAGTGTCCCCGACACGTCGAAGAACCACCTTCGCCCGGCGGCGTCGCGCCCGGCCAGCGTCACCCGCAGCCCCGCCCGCAAGCGCACGTCGGTGGTCACCTCCCGGAACCCGGCCTGCCCCACGAGCGCCTGGGCCAGCTCGACGGCGCTGGTAGGCGCCCCGCTCCTCGATGCGGCCCCGCTCCGACGTGGCCCGGTCGGGCCGACCCCGGGGCGAGGACGTTCGGGAACCCGGCGCCCGTCGGAGCGAAGCAGGAGGCTCCGCTCCTCTTCGGCTCGGCGCTCGGCGATGCGCACATAACGCGACTCGGTGTCGTAGCCCACGTACCGCCGTCCCGTGCGCACGGCGGCCACAGCCGTCGAGCCCGAGCCCATGAAGGGGTCGAGCACCAGGTCGTCCTCGTAGGTGTAGAGCTCGATCAGGCGCTGGGGGAGCTCGACGGGGAAGGGGGCGGGGTGCCCGACGCGGGTGGCCCGTTCGGACGGGATCTCCCAAAGATCGGTGGTGGCCTCCATGAACTCGTCCTTGGTGGTGGTGATGGCCGCCGGGAGCTCGAGGGCCTTGCGTCTGGCCCGTCCCAGGGCCCGGTCGAAGCGGCCCTTGCTGGCGATGACCACGCGCTCGGTGAGATCCCGCAGTACCGGGTTGGCCGGACTGCAGAACGACCCCCAGGCGCACGAGCCCGTGGCGCCCCGGGCCTTCACCCACACCACCTCACCGCGAAGCAGGAGACCCAGGTCGTCCTGGAGGATGCCGATCACATCGGCGGAAAGCGATCGGTAGGGCTTGCGACCCAGGTTGGCCACGTTGACGGCGATGCGTCCTCCGGGCTCGAGGGTGCGCACGCACTCGGCCAAGACGTCGCGCAACATCTCCAGGTACTCCAGATAGCTGGCCGGCACATGGCCCTCGCCCAGGGCCGCCTCGTATTCCTTGCCGGCGAAGTAAGGCGGAGAGGTCACCACCAGGGCCACGGCGGCGTCCTCCACCTCGTCCA
>JASHZK010000350.1 GCA_030042575.1 Acidimicrobiales bacterium | reverse complement strand
GCGAAGCCGACGGCTACCTCGACCTGGCCGTCACCCTCAGTGCCCCCGGCACCCGCGACGTCACGGTGGACTACACCACCTCGGTCGGCGGCGTGTGCGACAACCTCTACCAGACCGAGGACGGCACCCTCACCTTCGTCCCCGGGGTGACCCTGGAGGCGGTCCGGGTCCCTCTCAACAACTGCGATCTGGGCCAGCTGTCGACCCTCCCCGACTTCACCTTCACCCTGTCGGACGCGGTGAACGCCACCATCGTCGACCCCTCCACCCAGATCGACATCATCGGCGACGGCACGGCGGTGTCCAAGCCCGGTCTCTACGTGCGAGACGCCGTGGTGGACGACTCGGCCGGCAGCGTCATGGTGCCCGTGCTCCTGGGCGGCCCCGAGGGCGCCCCCTCGGCCAGCACCGTCACGGTCCACTACAAGACGGCCAACGCCTCGGCCAAGGCCGGGACCGACTACAGCACCACCAGCGGCACCCTCACCTTCGGCCCGGGACAGACGGTGCAGAACATCGTCATCCCCATCCTCGAGCGGTCGGTGGCCGCCAAAGCGCGGAGCTTCGACGTGACCCTCTCGGACCCGGCCAACGCCGTGATCACCCAGGGGACCGGGGTGGTCACCATCGGAGCCAGCGGGGGGACGGCGGTGTCGTCGCCTGACATCTCGGCCCCGGCCAACACCGTGGTGGGCGAAGCCGACGGCTACCTCGACCTGGCCGTCACCCTCAGTGCCCCCGGCACCCGCGACGTCACGGTGGACTACACCACCTCGGTCGGCGGCGTGTGCGACAACCTCTACCAGACCGAGGACGGCACCCTCACCTTCGTCCCCGGGGTGACCCTGGAGGCGGTCCGGGTCCCCCTCAACAACTGTGGTCTGACAGCAGGAGGATCGTTCACCTTCACCCTGTCGGATGCGGTGAACGCCACCATCTCGGTTGCTATGACCACGGTGACGATCAAAGGAACTTCCTCGACCACGAGCTCCAGCCCCACCTCAGGGCCCGTGGGCGCGCTGAGTCATGAGGCGCCCGACACGAGGGCGAACCGACGTCGTCACGGCTGAACCGAGCGACGCCAGCGACGCTGCCGCTGCCGGTCCAGTAGCCTTCAGGACGAAGCGGCTCTGCAGGGGGTGACAGGTTGCGCCGACGCTACCTACGCTCGGTGGTGGCTTGCGGCTTAGCTTTAGGCGTCGCAGGGGTCGTCGGAGTCATAGCCGTTCCCGGCCAGCTGGGTGCTGCCCCGCGAACGACACCGCTCCCCAAACCCAAGGTCTTCGGGTGGGGGTTCGACAACGCCGCGGCCATCTCCTCCGACGGCACCCACGTGTGGGTGGCGAACGAAAGCTCGGTCACCGAGCTCGACGCCTCGAGCGGGGCCGGGGGGAAGATGATCTCGGGATCCTCTTACCGCTTCTCCGACCCCGGTGCCATCTCCTCCGACGGCACCCACGTGTGGGTGGCGAACAGCTACGGCGACTCGGTCACCGAGCTCAGTGCCTCGACCGGCGCCCTGGTGCGGGTGCTCTCGGGATCGTCCTACGGCTTCGACGACCCCGACGCCATCTCCTCCGACGGCACCCACGTGTGGGTGGCGAACAGCTACGGCGACTCGGTCACCGAGCTCAGCGCCTCAACCGGCGCCCTGGTGCAGGTGCTCTCGGGATCGTCCTATGGCTTCGACGACCCCGACGCCGTCTCCTCCGACGGCACCCACGTCTGGGTGGCGAACGGTGACGGGGACTCGGTCACCGAGCTCAGTGCCTCGACCGGAGCCCTGGTGCAGGTGATCTCGGGATCGTCCTACGGCTTGGACAGCCCCGAGGCCGTCTCCTCCGACGGCACCCACGTGTGGGTGGCGAACTACGGCGACTCGGTCACCGAGCTCAGTGCTTCGACCGGGGCCCTGGTGAAGGTGATCTCGGCATCGGCCGACGGCTTCGACATCCCCGACGCCATCTCCTCCGACGGCACCCACGTCTGGGTGGTGAATTACAGCGGCGACTCGGTCACCGAGCTCAAAGCGTCGACCGGGGCCCTGGTGAAGGTGATCTCGGGATCGTCCTACGGCTTCGACGACCCCGAGGCCGTCTCCTCCGACGGTACCCACGTCTGGGTGATGAATTCCAGCGGCGACTCGGTCACCGAGCTCAGCGCCTCGACAGGAGACCTGGTGCAGGTGATCTCGGGATCGAAATTCCGCTTCGACGACCCCGACGCCATCTCCTCCGACGGCACCCACGTGTGGGTGGCGAACCACAGCGGCGACTCGGTCACCGAGCTTGACGCCTCGACCGGGGCGAGGGTGAAGGTGCTCTCGGGATCGTCCTACGGCTTCGACGACCCCGACGCCGTCTTCTCGGACGGCACCCACGTCTGGGTGGCGAACGAAAGCTCGGTCACCGATCTCGACGCCTCGACCGGGGCCCTGGTACAGGTGATCTCGGGATCCTCCTACGGCTTCGATTCCCCCTCCGCCATCTCCTCCGACGGCACCCACGTCTGGGTGGTGAACGCCGGCGGGGACTCGGTCACCGAGCTCAAAGCGTCGACGGGGGCCCTGGTGCAGGTGATCTCAGGACCGTCCTACGGCTTCGACTACCCCGACGCCGTCTTCTCGGACGGCACCCGCGTGTGGGTGGCGAACGGTGACGGGGACTCGGTCACCGAGCTCAAAGCGTCGACGGGGGCTCTGGTGAAGATGATCTATGGATCGTCCTACGGCTTCGACTTCCCCGAGGCCATCTCCTCCGACGGCACC
>JASHZK010000349.1 GCA_030042575.1 Acidimicrobiales bacterium | reverse complement strand
CCGTGACGCCGCAGGGTCGAGAGATCCGGGACAAGGTCTTGCTGAAGATCCCCGCGCTGGGCGACGTCATCCGAACGGCCGTGCTGGAGCGGTTCTGCCGCATCCTCTTCTCCATGGTCGAAGCGGGCGTGCCGCTTCCCGAAGCCCTCCTTGTGACGAGCACGACCACGACGAACTACGTGTACCGACGCGGGCTGGGCGAGGCCCGCACGGCGATGATGCGGGGAGAAGGACTGGCCGGGCCCCTCGCTGAGACCAAGCTGTTCCCGGCGGCGGCGCGGCACATGTTCCTGGTGGGCGAGAACACGGGGACCATGGACGAGCAGCTGAAATCAGCCGCCGTTTACTTCGACCGAGAGCTCGACTACAAGCTCAAGCGCTTCACGTCACTCTTCGAACCGGCGGTGATCCTGTTCGTGGGCATTGTGGTGGGATTCGTGGCCATTGCGCTCATCTCGGCCATGTACGGGATCTATCGCCAGGTCCACATCACGTGAGGTTTCAGTTGATCGTATTAGCGAGGGTGCGCGGCGGAGGAGGGGAGATATAGAGCAGACACGTGAAGCATCACAATTGGATGTGAAGCGATGGCTGCTCTAGCCATCGTCGTTGTCAACGGATTCGAAAGGACAAATACCGAATGGTTGAGAAGCTGCTTGAGAAGAGGAGGGAAGGAGGCTTCACCCTCATCGAACTCCTCATCGTGATCATCATCCTGGCCATCCTGGCCGCGATCGTCGTCTTTGCCGTGGGCACGACGACGACCAACGCCCAGGTTGCCTCCTGCGACGCCAACGTCAAGAGCGTGGAAACCGCTCTGGAGGCGTACAAGGCCGAAAACGGGAACTACCCGACATCGATCACGTACCTTGTCGGTGGAACCAGTGGTTGGCTCCGGTCGCTGCCGCCCAGCGTGTACACAAACACGCCCACGAGCGGCAACAACTACGCCATCACCGATGCCACCGCTGGGTCGGGTCAGCTGTACGTGTACGTCAACGACACCACTGGGGCCGACCAGGGCCCGTTTACCGCTGACGGCACCCCCGACCCGTGCAGTTTGATCAGCTGAGAGCAGGCAAGCTGATCCTGAGTTAGCCGACGCGGAGGGGCCGGGTTCAACCCGGCCCCTCTCGTCCCTCTCGGCTATCGGTCGAGCCAGGACCAACTGAAATCCTCCATGAGGCGACCCATCCAAGCGACAGCACCATGAGACTCTTCCGGCATCAGCGACAGCAGGCGACGACCAAGTCCTCTCTCACTGGGTGGCTCCTGCTGATGACGCTCCTCGTCATGGCGACGGGGATGGCCTACACCATCTGGTGGCCCGCAGTTGTACAGCACCATCCGTACACCTGGTACGAACCCGGCGACATCTGGGGCCTGGTCCGGGCGTCCCACTGGATCGGTTGGGGAGCCTTCTCGTTCGTCTACACCCCCTTCACAGCGGTCGTGACCCTGCCGGGCTTCGAAGTCCTCCTGTTGCCGTTCGTCCTGCTCAGCTCGGCGCTTGGCCTGTCCCAGAGCGCCCCGGGGTTGCCCGAGATTCCCAAGCCCACGGCCTGGCTCCTCATCGGGCCGGTCGCCTTGGCCTGCTCGGCTGTGGCGCTGTTCGGTTTCGACGCCCTCGCCCGCCACATGGGAGTGAGCCGGGGCCGACGGCGGATCCTGTCCTTCGTCGTGTCGGCGGGGTTGTGGCAGGTCATCGCCCGGTGGGGTCACCCCGAAGACGTCCTCGCCCTGGGGCTGGCGGCCTTCGCCCTGGTCCAGCTGCAGAAGAAGCACTTGGGGGCGGCAGGATGGCTGCTCGGGGCCGCTATGGCCATGCAGCTCTATGTCATCTTGTTGGTGCCACTGTTCTTGGTCGTCGCCGGCCGACGTCGCGCCCTTCTCATGGCCGCCCGAGCGGCGATCATTCCGGGTTTCTTGTTCGTCGCCATGGTGGTGCCCAACCCGCGTCCAACCCTGCACGCCCTGTTCGACCAACCCAGTTGGCCGAAGATCGACTTTCCCACTCCCTGGGTGCTGCTCACGTCGAAGTTGAGTCATAGCGCCGGTGCGGTAGCCGCCGGGCCGGCACGGATCATCGGACTGCTGGTCGCCTGCGGGATCGCCGCCTTGGCGGTCCGCCAGCGTGACAACCCAGTGGTCCTGGCCTGGCTGGCCTCGGCCGCCTTGGCCACCCGGTGCATCTTCGAGGCGGTGATGCTTCCGTATTACGCCGTGCCCACCATGGCGTTTGCCGTGCTCGTGGCCATGAACATGGGCTGGACGCGGAGAATTCTCACCTTGGCCGCTGTCGCCGGCCTGACCGCCCTGCTGTACCACAAGCCCGGCATGTGGCCCTACTGGCTGGAGATGACCGGGGTCCTGCTTGCCATGCTGGCGGTCAGTTGGCCCAAGCGCGCTGTCGATGTCGGCAAAGAGGCCGAATCGGCCGAAGAGGCCCCGGTTTCGAGCCCAGCGCACGAGCTCGTCGCCGTGGCCGCCGGAAGCTGATCGACGGCTCTACTCCTCACGCATCGCCTCTCGACCGCCATGATGACGCGACCGCCGACCGTTGCTGCTGCTCCCAGATTGGCCAGGAAGCACGGGGGACACAACGCTTGGTCAACCCACCTGGGGAGGAATCTCACCACTCAGGGTAGTAATTCCGGTCGATTTTTAGTGTCTCCGCGGTCAAATCCCTTGGCCAGACTGGGTGTTGCCACTACTGTTGGTCAGCTGTTGACGCAGCGTAGGGCGGGGCGTGGACTGTGGTCTCCAGAATCTCAGGGCATACCGCGAGCGAGCTCAAGAGGAGCCGCTCCCACGGCGGGAGCCCATCGATGCCGACCCACACCGTGCTGGTCGTCGGAACCGACGACTGGGGCATTGAGCAGGCGGGCGTCGAGGGGGGGCCTCGTGCCCTCACCCTGTCCCATCAGGGCAGCTTGGGCGCTCGCCAACGTCTCGGCCATCGAGCGGCAAGGCGCCACGAGCCCCGCAGCGTCGAGAGGAGTGCGTTGACATGAGCGAAGTCGGTGTCAGGGTCATCGATGACATCGAGCCGTGGCTCGAAGAGCTGTGGAAAGCTCGGGGAACCGACCTGCTGCTCACCGCCAATGCCCCCCCGCTCATCAGAGTGGATGGGGACATGCGGCCTGTCACCAGCGGACAGCCACTCAGTGTCACCGATGTCGAGGGGTTGGTCCACGCAGTGATGGGTGAAGCACTGGTCACCCGGTACATCGAACAGCGCGAGATCGACTTCGCCTTCTCTTGGCGCGACCGGGCTCGGCTGCGGTGCAATGCCTATCATCAGCGCGAGAGCTGCGCCCTCGCCCTGCGCATGATCCCCTACGAGATTCCCGGGTTCAAGGAGCTCGGCATCCCCGACGTGGTGGAGGGGCTGGTCAATCTGCCCATGGGTCTCGTCATCGTGACCGGGCCCACGGGGTCGGGCAAGTCCACGACCCTGGCGGCCATGATCGATTACGTCAACCGTCACCGGCGCTGCCACATCGTCACCATCGAGGACCCCATCGAGTACGTGCACGCCAACCACAATTCGGCCGTGTCCCAGCGGGAGGTGGGGAGCGATACCGAGTCCTTCGACAAAGCCCTGCGGTCAGTACTTCGCGAAGACCCCGATGTCTTGCTCGTGGGTGAGATGCGCGACCTTGAAAGCATCGCCACCACCCTGACCATCGCCGAGACCGGCCACCTGGTGTTCGCCACGCTGCACACCAACGACTCGGCCCAGGCGATCGACCGCATCGTGGACATCTTCCCCTCGGATCGTCGTGACCAAATCCAGGTACAACTGGCCTCCACCCTGGAAGGTGTGATCTACCAACGGCTCC
>JASHZK010000348.1 GCA_030042575.1 Acidimicrobiales bacterium | reverse complement strand
TGTACGGGATCGTGCTCTTCGGCTTCGATCTCCTCGGCCGGGGCCCGGCGTGGTGGGGACTCTTGGCCATGGCGCTCGGGGCCCTGTCGGCGCTGGTGGGGATCCTCTACGCCGTGATGGAGAAGGATCTGAAACGCTTCCTGGCCTACTCGACCGTGGAGAACGTGGGCGTGATCGTGGCCGCTGCCGGTGCGGGCATGACCTTCGCCTCCTACGGCCAACGCGCCCTGGGATCGTTTCTCCTGCTCGTCGCCCTTTACCACGTGGTCAACCACGGGACGTACAAGACGCTGCTCTTCCTCGAGGCGGGCGCCGTCGAACACGCCACGAGGACGCGCGATCTCGACCGCCTGGGCGGGTTGGTGCGGAGGATGCCGGCCACCACCGTGATCAGCCTGGTCGGCACCCTCGGTATCGCCGCCCTGCCGCCGCTCAACGGGTTCGTGACCGAGTGGCTGGTCTTCCAGGGACTCTTCCAGGGATTTCGTATCCCCAGCCACGTCGTCGGCGTGGTCATCGTGCTGGCGGCGGCCACCCTGGGACTGACCGCCGGGCTCGCCATCCTGGCCTTCGCCCGGGCCTTCGGTGTGGGCTTTCTGGGCATGCCCCGCAGCGCCGAGGTGGCAAGAGCGCAAGAGAAGGGGCAACCGATCCTCGCCGGCGGTCTTTTGGCCGTGGCGTGCGTGGCCCTCGGCATCGGCGCCCCCGCAGTCCTCGTGGCGCTTGATCGCGTCGTTCGCGCCGTCACCGGTGTTCAATTGCGGCCCAGGCTTCTCTTGCCCAACCTGACCGTGATCCCGGCCCACACCGACTTCTCTGGGTTCTCGCCTACGTACTTGGCGGTGTTCCTGGTGGCTGTCCTCGTGGTGCCCATCACCATCTACGTGGTCAGTCGGCCGCGAGGGACATCGCGGCGGGTGCCGGTGTGGGACGGTGGGATCGTGTCGTTCAAAGCGCGCATGCAGTACACGGCCACCACGTTCGCCAATCCGGTCCGGGTGACTTTCGACCGCTTCTACAGCCCTGATGTGCACGTCGATCGGGCCTCGGATGACCCGGCGGGTCGGTCAGGACCGGTTCACTACCGCCGCGTCGTAGCTCCGTTGTTCGAGCGCTACCTGTATCGACCTGTCGTCGGCTTCGTGCAGATGGTGGCCCGCTGGTTGCAACCGATTCAGTCCGGTGACGTCAATCTCTATCTGTTCTACATCCTCGTGGTCGTCGTGGTCGCGTACTTCGTGGCCCGCTGACTCTCGACGCTGAGGAGGCGCGCTAGATGTTCAAGAGGATTCTGGTCGGCTTCGACGGATCGGCCAGCTCGGTCCACGCCCTGCGGGTGGGGTTGGGGATGGCCAGTCAGGCGACCGGTGAGGCGACCGTGCTCATCGTGATACCGGCAGCCCACGGAGAGACCGAACAGGACCGGGTGGCATCGTTCGACGACGACGCCCGGCAGTGGCAGGCCCTCGCTCAGCAGGTGCTGGAGGACGCCCGAGGCCGTGACGTGACGACGTCGGTTCATGCCCTGTCGGCCGGGGACCCGGCGAAGGCGCTGGCCGCCTACGCCCAGGGCCACGGTTATGACCTCGTCGTCGTCGGTCGCCATGGGCGAGGACGCCCCTTGCACGGCGGGATAGGTCGAGTGGCCCGCTCGCTGTCGGAGTCCTCGCCCTGTCCGGTGCTGCTGGTCGGCAACGGAGACCAGGAAGGGGGATGAGGCGGCCACCGGGCGCTTGGCCGTATGGGGCTGACCTGCCATGATTCGGTTGCCGGGGAGTCGGGGAGGAACCATGGCCCAGTCGGTGGTGATCACCGGGACGTCGACGGGTATCGGTCGGGCCTGCGTGCAGCGCATGGCCGCCTCGGGCTGGGTCGTCTACGCCGGGGTGCGCAAGGACGCCGACGCCCAGGACCTGAAGCGCTCGATCGCCGGCGACGTCCGGCCCGTGATCCTCGACGTCACCGACGACGACCACATACGAACGCTGGTGGCCCTGCTCGGCGACGAGCTCGGATCCGGCGGCCTGGACGGCCTCGTCAACAACGCCGGCGTCGGCCAGGGTGGGCCGTTCGAGATCTTGTCGGATCAGGACTGGCGTTGGCATTTCGACGTCAACGTCTTCGGGCTGGTGAACATCACCAGGGAATGTCTCTCGCTTCTGCGCTCGGCTCGGGGCCGCATCGTCAACGTGGCTTCCATCGGCGGACGCGTGGCCGGGCCGATGCTGTCTCCCTACTCGGCGGGCAAGCACGCGGTGGAGGCGATCTCCGAGACCCTGCGCTTCGAGGTCGAGGACTTCGGAATGCAGGTTTCCTGCATCGAACCCGGCGAGGTCGCCACCGCCATATGGGGCAAGGGCGAGGACGAGATGGCCCGGTTGTCCGCCACCTTGGACGCCGACATCAAGGACCGGTACCGGCGTCATCTCGACATGATGTACGGCTTTCTGGCCGACGGTTCCAAGCGCGGCATCCCGGCGTCGAAGGTGGCCGACGCCGTCCACCACGCCCTCACCGCCTCCCGGCCCCGGCACCGCTACCTCGTCGGCCCCGACGCCAAGGTGACTGGTCTCGTGAGCCGCCTGCCCGATCGCCTGCGCCACCGCTTTCTGGCCATGAACGCCGCCCGCTGGACCCGCGCCGGTAGGAAGCTCCGCACCGACTGAGTGCGCCCGGGCCCTTCGGACGGGCGGCAACGCCTCGACGGTCGGAGGGTTCATCGACGGGAAACACCGGGGTAACGGTGCCGAATCATCGGTCCCCTATATGTGAGTGGTGCGGTCGGCCGCAGAGCCAACCGGCCTGTGCTACGTGCCTTCGGCCGGCTACGACGAACTGGTGGAGGCCGACGGTCGGCCCCGTCCGGTAGCCGAGGCGCTCTGGCGCCAGCTGGTTGGCCTGGGACCGGCGGGCGTCGCCGATCGCCAACACGCCGCCGACGGCGAGATCAGGGCGGCAGGGGTGAGCTTCGGAGCGAGCGCCGAAGGCGAGCAGGGGGACCGACCCTGGCCTTTCGACGTGATCCCGCGCGTGGTGGCCTCCTCCGAGTGGCAGCGGGTGGAGACGGGGCTCGTGCAGCGGCTCACGGCCCTCAACCGTTTCGTGGACGACGCCTATCACGCCCAGATGGCCGTGCGCGACGGCGTGGTGCCGGCGGAGCTGGTGGCCGGGGCGCCCAACTTCCGGGCCGAATGCATGGGCATGGACCCGCCCGGCGACATCTGGGCCCACATCTGCGGCTCGGACCTGGTGCGTGCCGAGGACGGCACGCTGTATGTGCTCGAGGACAACCTGCGCGTGCCGTCGGGTGCCTCGTACCTGCTCGAGAACCGGCTGGTCTCCAAGCACGCCTTCCCCGAGCTGTTCCGGTCCTACAGCGTCGAGCCCGTCGACCATTACCTCGCCCGGCTCGGTGCGCTCCTGGCCTCGCTGGTCCCCGAGGTGGCCGATCCCCGCATGGTCGTGCTCACCCCCGGCGTCTACAACTCCGCCTATTACGAGCACGCCTTTCTGGCCCAGCAGCTCGGGGTCGACCTGGTGGAGGGAGCCGACCTGGTGGTGGCCGACGACGCCCGGCTCTATGCCCGCACCATCGGAGGTCTCGAGCCGGTCGACGTGGTCTACCGCCGGGTCGACGACTCCTTCTTGGATCCCGAGGCCTTTCGGCGCGACTCGCTCGTGGGGGTGCCCGGGCTGCTGCGGGCCTGGCGGGCGGGCAACGTCGCCGTCGTCAACGCCCCGGGAACCGGGGTGGCCGACGACAAGAGCCTCTATCCCTACGTGGGCGACCTCATTCGCTACTACCTGGCCGAGGAGCCGTTGCTCCCGAGCGTCCCGACGTGGCGCTGCGCAGACCCCGAGGACCGCCGGTTCGTCCTGGCCAACCTCGACGCCTTGGTGGTGAAGCCGGCCAACGAGTCGGGCGGCTACGGCATCGTCATCGGTCCGCGCGCCGGGCCCGAGGCCCTGGAGCACGTGGCCCGCCGGATCGAGGCCCACCCGGCCGGGTGGGTGGCCCAGCCGCTGTTGCCCCTGTCGACGATGCCGACGTTGGTGGACGGTGCCGTCGTCCCCCGCCACGTCGACCTGCGGCCCTTCACGCTGCTCGGACCCGACGGCGCCTATGTCACCCCCGGAGGACTCACCCGCGTCGCCCGTCAGGCGGGATCGCTCATCGTGAACTCGTCCCAGGGGGGCGGGAGCAAGGACACCTGGGTCGTCGACGAGACGGTGCCCGACCTGGCCGTCCGCCGCCAGGGGGCGGGCCCCGGCGCCCCCTTGGCCGCTGCGCCGGCCAACGGGGGGAGGACGCCGAGCGCTCCGGCCGGCCCCGGGGGCGCTCCCCAACGCACGGACCAGTAGTCCCGACCGGCGCTGACGGTGGAGAGAAAGGAGAAGGGGATGCTCTTGGCTCGCACGGCCGAAGCCGTGTACTGGGCGGGTCGATACCTGGAACGGGCCGAAGACACGGCCCGCCTGGTGCTGGTGCACGGCGACAGCCACGTCGACCTGCCCGTGGGCCAGGACGTCGGCTGGGCGCCGCTTCTGGCCGTCGTCGGAGCGGACCGGACGTGGTCGGGGTCCCTGGCCGAGGCCGAGGTGGTCGAGCACCTGTTGGTCGACGCCGGCAATCCCTCATCGGTTCTGGCCTCGCTGGGGGCGGCCAGTGACAACTTCCGCAAGGCCCGGGCCGTGCTGCCCCGCCAGTCGTGGGAGCTCTGCAACGGGTTGTGGCGTGAGCGGAGCGATCAGCGCCGGTCGACGAGGACGCGAGAAGGCCGAGTCCAGTGGCTGCGCCAGGTCGTCTCCGGCTGCCAACGGTTGAACGGGGCGCTCTGGGGAACCATGCGCCGCGACGAGGCCCTCGCCTTCGGGCGCATCGGTCAGCACCTCGAGCGGGCCGACCTCACCTGCCGGGTGCTGCGAGCCCGGGCCGACAGCGTGGTGCCCGACCATCCCCCGAACCCCTATGCCGAGATCCGGGCCATGGCGGTGCTGCAGGCGCTCGACGCCTATCAGCCCTTCCGGCGGGCGAAGCCGGCGCGGCCCGGCGTCGGTTCGGCCCCGGCTTTCGTCCTCCAGGACGAGGCCTTCCCCCGCTCGGTCGCCTCCTGCCTGAGCGAGGTGTTCGAAGGGCTCAAGTGCCTGCCGGCCAACGAGGCGGCCCTCGCCGTGTGCGCCGAGGCCTCGCTCCGACTGAGCGGTGTTCGCCCCGAGGCCATGTCGGTGGCCGAGCTGCAGGTGGTCACCGGCGACATACCCCCGCTGCTCGACGCCGTGCACGAGGCGCTGGCCACGACCTACTTCGCCGGGCATCGGGCCGCCCCTCCCGGGCCGGCGCCCCACCGCCCGGCGACGGCAGGAGTGGCCGCCCATCGCCCTTCGGCCCCGGCCGACGAGTGGGAGGCCACGGTGTTCGACGTGGTGCACACGACCACCTACCGCTATCGAGAGCCGGCCGACCACTCCCACAACGAAGCCCACCTGCGTCCCCGGGCGACCCGGTACCAGCGCTGCTCGAGCCACGACCTCGAGATCGTGCCGCCGCCCGACTCTCTGGCGGAGTTCCGGGACCTCTTCGGCAACGACGTGGCCACCTTCTCGGTCCGAGGGCCCTTCGAGACGCTCGTCGTCAGGGCACGCAGCCGGGTGAGCGTCAGGCGGGCGCCGGCGCCCGGAGCGCTGCCACCGTGGGAGGCGGTGCTCTCCATGCTCGAGCGCGACCGGCGTCCCGAGGCCTCCGAGGCCCGCAGTCGTTACCGGGCCCCTTCGCGGCTGGTCCCGGTGGCAGCGGAGCTGGCCGAGTACGCCGAGCGCTCCTTCTCCCCCAACCGACCCGTGCTCGATGCCGTGGCCGAGCTGTGCGCACGGGTCCACGCCGACTTCGCCTACGAGCCGGGCTTCACCTCGGTGACCACGCCGGTCCTCGAGGTCTTCGCCCAGCGGCGAGGGGTGTGCCAGGACTTCGCCCAGGTGTTCGTGGGGTGTCTGCGCTCGATCGGTCTGGCCGCTCGGTACGTGAGCGGGTACCTGGGGCCCGGGGCCCGGGGCTCGCCCGAGCTCGTCGGGGCCCAGGCCTCGCACGCCTGGGCCTCGGTCTTCCTGCCCGGATGGGGCTGGTTGGACGTGGACCCCACCAACGACCAGCTCGTGTCGGACGGCCACGTCACCGTGGCCTGGGGCCGCGACTACTGGGACGTCTCGCCTCTTCGTGGATCGGTGCTGGGGGGCGGCACCTCGCACACGCTGGACGTCGCTGTCGAGGTCACCAGCCTGCCGCCGCCGGGGGATCCCTAAGCTGGCCGGTTCCATGGCGAGCGACCCCGACGGCTCCGACGGCGTGGTGGTGCTGTGCACCGGCAATGCGGCGCGCTCGGTGATGGCGGGGGCCATGCTCGAGGCGGCGGGCACGCCCGTGCGGGTGGTCACGGCCGGCACGCACGTGGTCGAGCACCAGCCCATGAGCGTGCGCACCCGGGCGGCCCTCACGGCGGTCGGCCTCGACGTGGCCCGTCATCGGAGTCGGCAGCTCACCGAGGACCACGTCGAGCAAGCCGTCCTCATCGTGGCCATGGCCGCCGAGCACGTGCTCTTCGTGCGACGTCGTCATCCGGCGGCTGCGGACCGCACCGCCACCATCGTCTGGTTGGCCCGGAACCTGCCACCGGGGCCGCCGGCGCTGGCCGAGCGGGTGGCCGGCTTGCACCTCGAGCGGCTCACGCCCGACTCGCAGGGCGACGTCACCGACCCGGCGGGCGGGACCGACGAGGACTACGAGGGCTGTGCCCGCCACCTGAGCACGCTGGTGGCTTCCCTGGCGCCGCGCCTGGGCTAATGGGGGTCGACCGGCGGCGCTGGCGTCGGCGGCAGCGCCGCCCCGTCAGGCGCCGGCCGGCTGGCGCCGCTCCCGGTGGTGCAGCGCCACGTCGGCGCACGCCGCGCACGTCTCTTCGGGGATGACGCCGGCCTTCACGAGCAGCGCGAAGCCCCGGCACCCGAGGCAGAGGGCGAAGGCGGACTCCAAGAAGGCGGCCCCCATGAGCATGCCGGTCACCACCAGGGCGGCGGTGTGCAGCCCGGCGCCGAACCACAAGACGAGCGCCGTCGTCGAGAAGGCCACGCCCACCCCCTGGGCGAAGCGCTTGGGTGGGCCGGCCACCGGCTTGGCCGGGGCGATGCGGGGGGCCACGACCTTCACGGCCAGCTGGCCGAGGGGACTCAGCGTGGGGCCGCTGGCCACCCGGGCCCAGAACCCGTAGGTGAGGGCGATGAGCAGCCACCCCCAGCCGGTGACGATGGTGGCGACGCACAGCAGCACCACGCCGCCGGCCACCACCCTGGCCGCCACCTCGTTGACCGGGTCGGGGAAGGCCAAGACGCTGCGGAGCCGGGCCTGCATGGCGACCACCTCCTGCTCCCGGGGGCGGCGTGCCCCTCGGATCCGGCGCCGGTCGGCGCGCCCGGAAAGTTTACCAGTCAGGTCGACTTTTGCCCCGCGGCGGCCGGCGGGCCGGGCGCCGGCTCGGTGGTCAGTCCCGGTGGACGGTGCGCAGGCCGGCCCAGGCCAGATCGGCCAGGCGCCGGGCGGCGCGATCGGCGTCGGCCTCATGGAGCGGCGTGCCGTCTCGCTGGTGGGCGGCCAGGAAGTGGCGGCTCGCCCCCTCGGCCATGCCCACCACGGCGTACGCCAGCAGGCGCCGGTGGTCCTCGTCGAGACCGGCGGCGATGAGGACGTCGACCGCCTCGGCCAGCATGTCCTCGACGTGGCGCACGGCCCGCGACAGTTCGGGGTCGTCGGGGACGTCACTGCCGAAGAGCAGGGAGAAGGCCTCGGCATGGGTCACGATCAAGTGGAAGTAGGCGGCGAAGCCCCCTTCGACCTGTTGGCGCGGCCCGTGGGCCTCGGCCACCGCCTTGCCGATGGCCTCGAGGAGCGACTCGGCCACGCCGTCGCACAGCTCGACGTACAGCGCCCGCTTGGAGGTGAAGTGCTGGTACAGAAGGGGCTTGGTCACGCCGGCCGCCTCGGCGATCTCGTCCATGGTCGTGGCCTCGAAACCCCGTGCCGCGAACAGCCGCAGGGCCACGTCGAGCAGCTGCTGACGGCGCACGTCGGCCGGCAGGCGCTTGGGGGGGCGAGAGCCGGACGCGGTCATGGCCGGGGAGCTTAGGGGTGCCGTCTGCCCGGCTCGGGCCGGTGATCGGCCGCCGAGGTACCCGCTCAGCGGGAGACGGGCTCGGTCAGCGCCAGGGGGCGCAGCACGCCGGCCAGACGGCCGGGGAGGTCGTGCAGGGAGAAGTGGCGGCGGGCGACCTCGGCGTTGTGCGCGAGCAGCCCGTCGTCCGGCCCGGCGACAAAGGCTGCGAGCGGTTCGGGCCGCTCGGGCGCGAACCAGCGGAAGCCGAAGGCGGCCAGCTCGGCTGCCACCGGATAGGGACCGATGGCCAGCGGCCGGCGGTGGGTCGCCGACTCCACCGACGGGTTGCCGAAGCCCTCCCACGTCGAGGGCAGGGCCACCACGTCGCAGGCGCCATAGGCGTCCTCGGGCGCGGTGCGGGCCTGTCCCGGTGCCGGTCCGTGGACCACGCGCACAGCGGCGCCGGCCGACAGACGTGCCAGCTCGGGCCCGTAGCCCTCCTCGGCCGGACCGAGCAGCCAGTACACGGCGCCCAGCGCCTCGGCCAGGGCGATCGCCGCCCCTACGTTCTTCCTGGGCAGGGCCCGGGTGGGTTGCAGGACCAGCAGCTCGTCGTCGGCCACCCCCAGGGCCCGGCGGGTGGCACGGCGCCGTCCCGGCGGGGGATCGGGGTCGAAGGCGTTGCGCACCACCACGGCGCTGATGGCGCGCTCGTCCAGCTGACGACGGCTCACGTCGTTGACGGTGACGTGGGCCCAACAGGGGTCGTCGGGGGGCGGCGGACAGCCGGAGAAGCGCGCTCGCTGCCAGGGAAGGTCGTGATGGTGGAGGACGGCCGGGCGCCCGCGCAGGGCGTCGGCCACCACGGCGGCAGCCCGTCGGTTGAGCGGCAGCGAGCAGAGGTTCTCCACCACCAC
>JASHZK010000347.1 GCA_030042575.1 Acidimicrobiales bacterium | reverse complement strand
CACGTTCGGAATCTCGTATGCCTCCCGGGCGATTCGGGCTGTGAGGATGTTGGAGTTGTCCCCGCTCGTCACCGCCGCCAGTCCGGAAGCGCCCTTTGCTCCGGCCTGGTCGAGGACCGCCCGGTCGAACCCCGAGCCGGCGATCGCCTCCCCCGACCAGGAGGGAGGCAGCCGGCGGAAGGCACGTGGGGCCTTGTCGATGATCGACACCGTATGTCCGCTATCGGCAAGGATGACGGCCAGCCCGGAGCCGACACGGCCGCATCCCACGACCACGAAATGCATTCTCACCATGCAACACGGCGACCGCCGTCGTGACAAGTCCCTGGTGGACTCCTCTCCACCGTGTGGGTCCCCGGGTGGTCGGTCGCCTTGCACGGACAGCGTCGGCAGGTCACCACGCCGCCATGTGAAACGTGGTTAGGTAGGCCATGCAGCGGGAACAGCCGGAGGTCGAGACCGAGGAAGGCCCGTCGGCCGATCCCACGGCACCGAGGGGAGAGGCTGGGACCGACACGAGGTTCGCGCCGGAGGCCCTCCCTGGTCCGTCCGACGCCCTGAAGCTGCCCGAGACGCCGCTGTATCGGCTGAAGAACGCCCTACTGGGCCCCCCCATCGCCAGTGAGCGCCAAGCGGTAGAGAGGCTGGGCAAGATCGCCGGTCTGGGTGTGCTGGCCCCGGACATGATCTCGTCCTCTGCCTACGGCACCGAGGAGATGCTGACCCAGCTCGTTCCGTGGTTCGGGGTGGCCGCCTTCGCTCTCCTGGTGCCCGTGACGATCGTGATCCTCGGGGTCCTGATCTTCGTGACCCTCTCGTACCTCGAGGTCATCAAGGCCTATACCAAAGCCGGCGGTTCCTACGTCGTCGCCCGCGACAACTTCGGGCCCCGCATCGCACTGGTGGCGGCCGTGGCCTTGCTCATCGACTACACGGTAACCGTCGCCGTGCAGTGCACAGCCGGGACCGATGCCCTCACTTCGCTGATCCCCAGGCTCGTCCCTTACACGGTGCCCATCACCGTCGCCGTGGTGGTGGTCCTCTGCTACGGGAATCTGCGTGGTATCCGAGAGGGCGCCAAGTCGTTCGCCTTTCCCACCTACTTCTTCGTCTTCTCGCTCAGCTCCGTGATCATCGTCGGCTTGCTGCGCGAGGCGATCGGCGACGTGCCATCGGACATCCCCCACCAGTCGGGGATGATCCCCTTCGGGACGCACAGCGGGTTGATCGCCTTCGCTGCCATCACAGCATTGCTGAGAGGAATAGCCAACGGCGGCTCCTCCTTGACGGGGTTGGAGGCCATCTCGAACTCGGTCGGAGCCTTCAGGAGGCCCGAGGCCCGCAACGGGAGGATCACGCTCGTCGTCATGAGCTCGATTCTCGGATTCCTGGTTCTCGGAGTGACCCTGCTGGCGCACTGGTCACACGCTTCTCCCTACCGGGTGGGATCTCCCACTGTGATAGCTCAGGTGTCCGGGTGGGTCTTCGGCAGCAGCGGCGCCGGCACCGCGCTCCGGGATGTGGTGCTGGTGGCGACGACCTTGATCCTGTTCACGGGGGGGAACACGAGTTTCAACGGGTTTCCCTACCTCGCCAGCTTCGTTGCCGGCGACTCCTTCCTGCCCCGTCAGCTCACCCGCCGCGGACACCGTCTGGCCTTCTCCAACGGCATCATCGTGCTGGCCATTGTCGGGATCGCGCTCGTGGTCGGAACAGGAGCCAATCTGACGGCTCTGGTGGCTCTCTACGCCATCGGTGTCTTCACCGGATTCACCATGGCGGGCGCAGGCATGGTGAAACACCACCGCACACATCGCGAGCCGGGCTGGCGTTATCGCCAATGGATCAACGGGCTGGCCGCTGTCGTTTCCGCCATAGTCGTGCTGATCTTCGCCATATTCAAGTTCGCCGAAGGGGCGTGGCTCGTCGTGCTGGCGGGGCCGGTGATCTATTGGCTGCTCCTGCGTATGCACCGTCAGTACTCGAGTGAATCCTCCGAGCTGGAAACGGAAGCCGCCAAGGCGTGCGAGGCACCGCTGTTGCGACGCCACGTGGTGCTCGTGCTCGTCAACCGTCTCGACCTGGCCACCGCCAGGGCGGTGCAGTATGCGCGTACCTTGACTCCTGACGAGTTGCGGATCGTGCACTTCGCGGTTGACTCCCAGGAAGCTGAGAAGCTGCAGAACGAGTGGATGCGCCTCGGCCTGTCGAGGCTCCCGCTCGACATCGTGGACTGTCCCGATCGCAGAGTGGCGCGCGCCGCTCTCGAGCTCTCTGCGGAGATACTCGAGCTGGGCGACACCGAGCTTTCCATCCTCTTACCCAGGCGGGGCTTCGGCACCGGATGGCGCAGGATTCTGCACGACCGCAGCGCCGACCGGATCGCGGCCGCTGTTTCGCGGCTTCCTCACGCCAATGCGACGATGGTGCCCTATCAGCTAGAGGATTTCGAGTCCAGGCGGCTGACGCGAGCCCTGGCCCGCATCGCTCCTCGCCAGCCGCGCTCCGAGGCCCGAGAGCACAAGGTGTTGACACCGGAGGTCGCCGGGACCACGCCGATCGCCCAAGTCCATTGGCGCGACAGGGTGCGTGTGGCCGGGAGGATTCACCAGGTCCGTGTCCCGACCGGCACCGGTACCGCCAACGTGGAGTGCACGTTGATCGACAGCACCGGAGCGATCCTGTTGGTCTTTCAGGGGAGGCGCAAGATCCCCGGCATCCAGCAGGGGGCAAAGCTCGTCGCCCAAGGGACCGTCGGGGCCTGGCAGGGAGCCATGGCGATCTTGAACCCCGAGTACGAGCTCATCGCCGGGCCCGAGGTGCCCGAAGCCCATATTCCCGACTAGGTCCCGGTGGCCGTCGGAAGGGTGAAGACGAATCTGGCACCGGCTGACGGACGACCGGCAGCCGGGGGGTTCCCATGACCAGCGATCACCGAATGTGAAGTTTCGGCTCCGGCAGGCTCCACCCAGATCTGGCCGCCGTGGACCTCCACAAACGACCTGGCTACGGCGAGACCGAGTCCACCGCGCTGGCCGGACTGGCCGCGGTCGACCAGGGCGAAGATGTTGTCGCGCTCCTCGTTCGGCACCCCCGGACCCGAGTCGAGCACCTCCACGGCCAGCCAGCCGTCGAGCCTCTCGGTGGCGCTCACCATTACGGGCGCCTCTTCCGGGGAGAACTTGATTGCGTTGTCGATGAGATTGGCGAGGACCTGGCACACGAGCGACGGATCGACCTCGGCCAAGGGCAGGTCGTCCGGACCGGCCCAGACAACGCGCCTCGAATCCACCGAGGAGCCGAGCACCGACAGTGCGTGGTCCACCAGGTCTCCCACCGCCATCGGGTGCTTGCGCACTTCCAGAGTGCCGGCCTGGATCCGCGTCATATCGAGCAGGTTGGCCACCAAGCGGTCGAGCCTGTCGGCTTGTTCGTCGGCGAGCGCTGCCAGCTCAGCGGTTTCGGCCGGGCTCATGCGGGCCGCGGGATCCCGGAGCGTCGAGGTCAAAACCTTGATCGTTGCCAGGGGAGTTCGCAGTTCATGAGAGACACGCCCCAGCAGCGAACGCCTCAGCCGCTCGACCTCATCGAGCAACTCGGCGCGAAGCGCCTGTTCCTGCGATTGGGCGCGCTCAATCGCCAGGGCGAGATAGTTGGCAAAAGCGTGAAGCAGCGCAGAGTCTCTTCTGGTCGTCGGCCGGCCCCGCAGGGCAAGAAGTCCCACCGAGCCGCTCGACCCGGTGAGCGCCACCGCCCTGACGCCCGTGTGGGGGACCGTTCCGGTTTCGAGGCTGACGGGAACATTGCCGCCCGTCGACAACTCTGTGAGTTCACCAGAGGAAAACGGCTGTCCGGCGCTGGCCACCGACGCCAAGCGTCCTTCCACTGGCACCAGCAGCGCCGCCCCCTGTACCCCGAAGGCGTCCAGAACGGAAGTGACAACGGCGTCGAACAATCTCGACACTTGCGAATCGCGTACGAGCAGCTCCGAGAGGTCGAAGAGCCGTCGGATCTCGGACATGCGTCTTCGCGCTTCGGTACGTGATGTCCGCAGGTGGTTCATGGCCTGGGAGACGACCACCATGACGACCACATAGACGACGAGCACGGCCCAGTTCTGAGGCCTTCCGACGCTGAAGGTGTAGTAAGGGGGAATGAACAGGAAGTCGTAGACGAGAAAGCCAGTCACGGTAGCGACCAGTCCCGGCGCCAGCCCGCCGATGGCCGACGCGAACACCACGGGTACGACCAGGACCAGGGCCGTGGCGGCGACGCTCATGTGGCTGCGCAGGGGGCTCATGGCGCCGGCCAGGGCCGCCCCGAGCCCGAGAGCCACCAGGATGCCGGTCGTCACCTGGCGGGTGGAGCCGAAGGCGTGGCCCGGTGTCACAGATACCTCGCCGCCCCCGCTCACCACTCCATCTTCCCGCCATTCTCCCGCTCGGCGTCGCCAGGCTGGGGTGTGTCGTCAGCTTCGATCTGCGCTCACTCGATGGGTTGGCGGGTGATGGCCGACGGCTGGCGCCCGGCCAGCAGCCAGCCGATGACGGCGGCGCCCAGTGGGATCCCCACCAGGATGACGAGGAGGTTGTCCACCGGGACGTTGCCCAGGGCCGAGATCCCGCCGTTGAGCGAGTTGCTCCGGAGAAAGCCGATCATGCCGATGTAGCCGGCCAGGGTGCCGAGCACCGCCCCCAGCAGGCCCAGCCCCCCGGCGGTGGCCGCCGCCAGGGTACGCCTGGTCGTGCTCGAGGCACCGGCGGCGGCGAGCACCCGCAGGTCGGCGGCTGTCTCGCTGCGGATCAACCCCACGCTCATGGCCAGGATGCACAGTGCCAGGGCGATGCCGAAGACGGTGGCCCAATTGATCACCTCACTGGAGGTGGGCTGGTCGTTGCGGCTCTCCACCGTCATGCCCACGGTGGCGGCGGCGCTCTGGGCCTGGTGCAGCTGCAGGGCGGTGACGGGCTGGGCCGCCTGGATCAGCCAGCCCTGGATCTCCACCGATGCCTGCAGACCGAGCGTCTTCACGGCGTGCTCGGTGACCACGGTGTTGGGCGCCGAGGTTCCCGACGGGAGCGCGCCCAGCTCCTGGATCACCGGATGGGCCAGGCAGTCGTCGTCGGCGTCGCACGGCGGGCTGGACGACGGGTTGGAGTCGGGTCCGTGGCCGGGAACGGCGGCGGGCTGGCCTCCGGGGCCGACCTTGATCGTGGCGGGACCCGGCGGCGAGTACGTCAACGCCAGGTTGCCGATCGAGGAGAAGCCCGGGCGCATGCTCAAGATGTCGGCTTCGGGGTCGATTTGTGACGAGGAGATGCCGAAGGCGGCGAGCAGCTGCGGGGTGGCCACGTACAGCGGGCCGTTGTACTGCCGGCCGCCCTGGCTTCCGACGACCTGGGCGTCGGTGGACTCCAGGGCGATGACCTGGCGGGTCCCCAGGGCGGCGCCGATGGACTTGGCGGTGGCGGTCGCCGTGGCCTCGATCCGGGCGATGTCGCTCGACGCCGGCGGTGGGCCACCCCCGCCGGGACCGTTGCCCGGGGTGTAGACGATCAGCTGGTCGGAGGCCAGGTTGGGGCCGGCGTAGTCGAGGACGTTGCCGTAGCGGGCCGCGGCGGCCAGGGCCACGATGACGGCGATCATGACGCTGAGGCTGATGGCGGCCAGGGCCGAGCCCGATCGGGCCCGGTAGCGGGCCAGGTCGCGCAGGGCCAGGCGCACGGCCACCGTCGTGTGCGCCCCTGCCCTGGCCAAGGCCGTCAGGAAGAACGGCGCCAGCAGGACGACGCCGGGGACGAGCACGACGATGCCGAGCACCAGCTCGGGGGCGGCGCCGTTGCCGGTACCGCTGTTGCTGGCGCCGGCGTAGCCGAGCACCAAGAAAGCGGTGACGAAGCACACGATGCCGGGGACGGCCGAGCGGTGGATCTGGCGCGGCGGTCCCGGGCGCCCCGACAGGGCGGCCACGACGGGGACTCTGCTGACGGCGCGCGCCGGGCGGGAGGCCGAGAAGTAGGTGGCCACTATGGACAGCGCCACCGCCAACCCCACGACGCTCCAGGGCACCGCCCACGCCCCGATCAGATGGTGGGAGCTCGACTCCAGATGGGGGCGGTAGAGCAACCAGGCGAGGATGCCGAGCACCGTCCCGGCCACGGCTCCCACCACCCCCACCACCACGCCGTTGGCCCGCACCACCCAGCGGGCCTGGCGGTCGGTGCCGCCCAGGACGGCGAGCATGCCGAGCGAGCGCAGCCGGCGCTGGGCCAGCACGGTGAATCCGCCCACGCCCACCAGGGCGATGAGCAGCATCCCGACGGTGAGCACGGCCATGGAGATGTTCTTCGGGTCGATCGGGTTGGAGTTGGCCAGCGACGCCGGTGTCGTCACGTCGGGACCGATGGAGGAGGCCCGCACTCCGGGAGCGTCGAACAGGACCGTGACCTGGGCGGGGTCGGTGACCTGGCCGGGGAGGACCAGGGCGAACTCGTCGAGCAGGCTCTGGGGGTTCTCCACGAAGCCCACCACCCGGCGCGACACGCCCCCCACCGTCCAGGTGCCGCCGATGTGCAGTGCGAGCTCCGAGGCCAACCCGGAGGTGACGGCGACCTGGTCGGCCCCGGTGGGGAAGCGGCCGGTCGTCACGGCCAGCATGGGCGCGATGTAGGGGCCGGTCGGGTTGGCCGCCACCAACTGGTAAGTGGCGATGGCGCCGGGAATTGCCTCTGTCGTCTGGGCGATCACCTCGACCCTTCCGAAGCGGTGCTCCAAGGTGGCGATCTGGGTGGCCAGATGCGGGTCGCTTCCCGAGACGGTGAGGGCGTCGTGGGCGGTGCCGAAGCCGAAGTTGGCCGGCTGGGGGGAGTCGACGGCCACGGTGGCGCCGACGATGGCGGCGGCCACCGCCACCACGACGAGGGCGAGCACCAACAGCTGCTGGCGCCATTCGCGCAGGAACAGCCGCCACGCCCAACGCGTCACCGCCCGGCGGGCGGGCAGGCCGCCGCCTTTGTGGGCGGGCCCCGGTGCGGGGGGCGCTTCGGTGTCGAGGGTGAGCGTGCCGGCCACGACCCTCCTTCCTACGGCTGGGGCGCGCCGGTCAGGATCGACTCGGGTGTCGGAGGTGGGCTGGTCTGGTCGACGATCCGCCCGTCGCGCAGGAACACCACCCGGTCGGCCCACGACGCCAGCTGGGCGTCGTGGGTCACCACCACGGCGGCGACCCC
>JASHZK010000346.1 GCA_030042575.1 Acidimicrobiales bacterium | reverse complement strand
ACGGATCGTCCCTCGGGCCGTTCGACCTTCTGTCGCAGTACGGCCTCACCAAGCAACCCGGAGTCGTCGTCCATAATGGCAGCACCAACGATCAGATCCAGTTGTTCATCCCGTGGACGAGTCTCGCCTGGACCCAGGTTCACCATGGCGAGGTGCCTTTGTGGAATCCCTACAGCCTCCTCGGTATGCCACTGGCGTTCAACTGGGAGTCGGCACCGTTTGGACTCCCGGCTCTGCTCGGCTACGTGGCTCCGCTTCGACTTGCATATACGGTCGGCGTCCTCTCGACGTTGGTTGTCGCTGGCACGGGGATCTATGTGCTCGGCCGGGTGGTTGGGCTCGGTGTGCTGGGATGTGTATTCGCGGCGACGGTTTACGAGCTGAGCGGTCGGTTTATCTCCACTCTTGGTTGGCCGCTGGGGTCAGTGATGTCCTGGGTCGGCTGGATGTTCGCTATCGGAATCCTTCTCGTACGGGGACGTCACCGCATACGCGACATTGTATTACTCGCCGTGGTTCTGGCGTTCATGGTCTACGCCGGGTACCCGGAGGCTGTCTTGATCCTCGAGACGGCTTTTGTGGTATTCCTCGTGGTTTTGTTGGTATCTCGAGCACCCAGGTTCGGTGGGTCGAAGCCGATACTGCGTCCTGTCCGGGACCTCGTCGTGGCGACGGTCGCGGGGTCCGCGCTTTCAGCCCCCCTCATCCTCCCCGGTATCCAGGTCATTTCCCAATCTATCCGCAATGGGCAAGTGGGTGTGGCCAGACAGACGCTCAGGTTGGGCTTCCTCGTGAATGTGATCATTCAAGGATTTGATGGGTTGCCGTGGCATGGCAGCACATATTTCGGATTTCCAAGGTCGGGTACAACGACCACCTATGTAGGGGTCATCGTCGTTGTTTTGGCCGTGCTCGGTGTGGCGATCAGAAGGCGCCGACCAGAAGTCCTCGGCTTCGCAGCTGTTGCAGTTGTCATGGCTGCGCTCGTCTTTGTTTCGCCGTTGGCGTCTGTCATTGATCGGCTGCCGGGCGTCGGAACCGTACGGTTGTACGACGCCCTCGGGCCGATGTCCTTCGGTCTCGCCGTACTAGCCGGGATTGGGGTCGACGTCCTGGTGCGCGAGTACCGCAAAAGAGCCGTCATCACGTGGACCGGCGCCGGATTCGGAGCGGCGTGTTTATTGTTGCTTGGACTATGGACACTTGATCGAGGCCGCCTCATTCCAGAGTACTCCTCCATACGAGCCCACAGCTTTGTGTGGCCCGTCATAGAAACGGCACTCGGACTGGTTGTGGTCGGGGCCCTGATTTTTGTGCGCAGGAGGAGGATCCTGCCTCATGCGGGTCAAGGTGGCGCGTGGTTAGGAGTCGGCCGATGCGCTGCCGTTCTGTTTCTCGTCGGTGAGACAATTTTTCTCGTCGTTGCAGGCGCCCCCCAGTTCTCATCGAGCCCAACGTTCCCCGTTCCCACCCCAGCAGCGGTCGCCCTCAAGCGCGCAGTCGGTTCCTCGCTCGTGGGTTTCGGATCGCCTTGCGAGACATTCCGGTCCCTTGGTGTTCCCATCAACTTTAATATTGTCGATGGGGTGCATGAGTTCGGTGACCATGACCCGATCGTCCCGCACAACTACGTCCTGGCTTTCGGCGGTGGCCAACACTTAATCGACAGCTTCTGCCCTGGTGTGACTTTGGCCAAAACCGCACGCCTGTTCGGTATCGCTTTCGTCCTCCAACGCGAAGGATCTCCCGGCCCACGCGGCGGCGTGTTTGTGATGAAGATCGGTGGCGAGAACCTCTACCGCATCCCGGATGCCGCGGCCGCCACACTCACGCCACTCTCACCGAGTGGCCGATTCCCTTCCATCAACGCCCATGGCGTATCGGTTCCGGTTGATCATCCCGATCCAGCATCCTGGAAGCTCGTTTTACATACGGGCAATCCCGAGGTATTGCGTCTCCGACTGACGGATCTGCCGGGTTGGCATGCCACCATCAATGGCCATCCTCTACGGCTAGTCAGCTTCGATCACATAATGCTGCAAGCCCGCGTCCCCGCCGGCGACGATGTTGTAGAACTGCACTATTGGCCCGACGCATTCAGTGTAGGCATCGTGCTCGCGGTGGTCAGCGCGGCCTGTCTATTAAGCGCTATCTTGATTGGCTTCGTTCTCTGTCGTCGGCGATCTCATTTGAAGCACTGCTAGTGCCGCGTCAGGCAACGTTTGCGCGTTTTACCAGCTCACGGAGGGTTTCATGGTGAGCGTGACGGTTGCGCCAGATGATGTAGCGGCGGATCATCGAGTTCTGCTCTTCGTGTGAGCGGTGGTCGGTGCCGTCCAGGGTGAAGTAACGAAGGGCTTGGAACTGCGCCTCGATGCGGTTCAGCCAGCTGGCGTTGGTCGGCACGTAGGCCAGCTCCACGTTGTTGGCCACGGCCCAGTCGCCCACCCGGGTGTCCTTCTTGGTCGACAGGTGAGGGCTGAAGTTGTCGAGGACGATGGCGATGCGAACCTCGGGGGGGTAGAGGCTGCGCAGGTAGCGGCAGAACTCGAGGAAGGTGGTGCGGTCCTTCTTCGTCTTGATGTGTCCGTACATCTTGTCCTGGTTCAGGTCGTAGGCGGCCAGGAGGTGGCGTACGCCCTTCTT
>JASHZK010000345.1 GCA_030042575.1 Acidimicrobiales bacterium | reverse complement strand
CCACGGGAACGGCAACGGCGGCAACGGCCACGGGAACGGCAACGGCTACACCAATGGCGAGGGCAACGGCTACACCAACGGCAACGGATCTCGACGCGTCGTCCTCGTGGTTTCGGCCGGATCGGAACTGAGCCGCTCGGCGGTGATCGCCAACTTGGCTGCCGCCTATGCCGAAGCGGGTGATCGCGCCCTGGTGGTCACCTTGGGAAACCTCTCGTGGTCGCCGCTGGGCGATTCGATCGACCCCCGGGGTGAGCCGAGTTTCGGTCCGAACGACGTCGTGCCCCGGTCGACACCGACATTGGTGGCAGGGGTCCGTCGGCTGGGTTTCGACGAAGTTCTCAGGACTCGTGGCCAGTTGTCGAGCTACGGTCCGTCGGTCCTCGACGCCGCCAAGGCGGTGGCGGACGTCGTGCTGGTGGATGGGCCGGCCCTGGCAGATTCCAGCGAAGCCCTGGCCCTGCTGCCCTCGGTGGACGCCGTGCTCGTCGTGGCCGAGTACGGAAAGACCTCTGTCTTTGCTGCCAAGGATGCGGCGCACATGTTGCGACGTTTCAATGCTCCCGTGCTCGGCGTCGTCTTCACCAACTCCCGTGGAGCGGCCAAGCCCGTGACGCCGGTCTACAGGGGCGACGAGGCCATCGCTGCCGCCCTGACAGGATATTCCGCCCTGCCGGCGGCGCCCGGACTTCCTCGATAAGCGGCCCCGAGCCCACCCGACATGGTCGGCTCCAACCCGATCGTGGCCATCGTGGTCCTGGTGGCCGTCTTCTTGGCGACGCGCCCCATCGCCCGTCGTGTGGCCAACAGCGAGCACGACGAGCGGCTGTACCGCATCATCATGGTCAGCGTGGCCATACACCTGCTCGCCGCGCCCCTGCAGATTTGGGTCGTCGACCACTACTACCACGGCATCACCGACTACAACCGCTATGTCGACCAGGGGGCGATCCTGGGGCCGCGCTTCCGCCGCTTCGACTTCTCGTTGTCCGGGACCAACCAGAAGTTCCTGGGGGCGGGATCGGTCAGCGTCTTCGCCGGCGTGGCCTTCGCCATCGTCGGGGTCAACAAACTTGCCGCCTTCTTCGTTTTCGGCTGGTGCGCCTTCCTGGGAGCCATCTGTTTCTACCGGGCATTCGCCACCACGTTCCCAGAGGCGAGCCACCGCCGCTACGCCTACCTCATCTTCTTCCTTCCCTCACTGATCTTTTGGACCGCCGGCGTCAGCAAGGAGGCGGTCATGTTCATCTCCTTGGGTCTCGCCGCCGACGGCGCCGCCCGCATCCTGACTCGACGACCCCGGGGTTTGCCCCTGCTGGCCGGTGGGATCGCCATCGGCATCTACGTCCGGCCCCAGGAGCTGCTGCTCTTCGTGGGTGTGCTGTGCGCGGCCACCCTCTTTCGTCCCCGATCCCAGGCTGGATCGATGCGGCCCGTCCGCTTCGTGCTCCTGGCGGCAGCCGAGGTCGCTCTGCTCATCGTGGTGATCGCCTTCACGCAGAAGATCTCCAAGGAGGGTTCCCCGGTCTTCAACCTCAGCGCCGTAGCCGCCAACAACGCATCAGTGGGGGGAAGCACCATCCCGTACCATCCGGGGCCGGCCGGCTTCTTCCACGATGTCTATGCCGTGCTCTTTGACCCCACCCTCATCAACGCCCACGGCACCGGCGAACACATCGCCTCCCTGGAGAACTTGATCATCGTCGTGCTGCTCCTCATGTCGCTGCGCCGTTTCGCGCGCATGCCCCGTGCCGCCTTGATCCGGCCCTACCTCATGGTCTGTTTCTTGGACGTGGTCGGGTTCTGTTACGCCTTCGCCTCGCTGTCCAACCTCGGCCTCATCGACCGGGAGCGGGTCCTCGTGCTGCCCTTCCTCCTCGTCCTGGTCGCCTTGCCCATCTCCCCGCGGGGCAGCCCGCCCATCTACCCGTGGGAGCGGTCCCGGCGGGCTCAGCACGCGTCTCCGCGTCCCGTCTTCAACTACTCGGGCCGTCGTTAGCGCTGGCCCCAGGCCTCCAGCCAAGCCTGGAAGACGAGCACGTCCCACAGCTCGTAGGGCCAGTCGCGGCGTCCGCCGCGGTGCTCGGCCCACATGCGTCCGACCAGCTCGGCGTCGAGGTACCCCTGTCGCCGGATCCTCCCGGTGCTGAGCAGCTCGTCGGCCCAGGAGCGCAGCGGCCCCCGCAACCAGTCGCCGAGCGGGATGCCGAAGCCGGCCTTGGGCCGATCGACCAGCTCGGCCGGTACGTAGCGCTCTAGCAACCTCCGCAGTGCCCACTTGCCGGTGCCGGCATGCAGCTTGTGCTCCAAGGGCATGCGCCAGGCCAGGGCGGCCACGGCCGGGTCCAGAAAGGGCAAGCGGGTCTCGAGGTTCACGGCCATGGTGGCCCGGTCGACCTTGGTGAGAATGTCGTCGGGCAGGTACGTCATGGTGTCCAGGTACAACATGCGCTCGATGGGATCGCCCAGCGCCGGCCACCGCCACGGGCTGGTCAGCACCGTGGGAGGCTCGCTGGCACCCACCACCAACCGGCCGGGTTCGTCGAAGTGCGAAGCGAGCACGCGATACATCTGGTCCAGCTCGACAGCGGGGAGGACCCGGGCCGCCTTGTGCAGTTTGGTACCGGGCATCCGCACCCGCAGGCGCTTGGGCACAACGGGCTCCAACCGGTCGTAGAGGGCGTCCCACGTGCTGGCAGAGACCGCGCCCAGCGCCGCGCCCGCCGCCCGGCGCACGGGGAGGGGGACGCGCCGCAGTGGCGGCCAGAACTGGGCGGCGAAGCGGTAGCGGTTGTACCCGGCGAACAGCTCGTCGCCTCCGTCCCCGGACAGGGCGACCGTGACGTGCCGTCGGGTGAGACGGGCCAGGACGGCCTGGGGGATCTGCGAGGAGTCGGCGAAGGGTTCGTCGAACATCTCGGGGAGCAGGGGGATGACGTCGAGGGCGTCGGCCGCCGTGACCACGAGCTCGGCATGCTCGGTTCCCAGGTGGCTGGCGACCGCTGCCGCGTGGCGGGCTTCGTCGAAAGCGGCGTCCTCAAAGGCAATGGTGAACGTCCGCACCTTCGACGGGCTGTGCTCTTGCATGAGGGCCACGACGAGCGACGAATCGAGTCCCCCCGACAGAAATGCCCCCACCGGGACGTCCGATCGCATGCGCAAGCCGACCGATTGGCCGAGCACGGTGCCGAGCTCGGCCACCGAGTTCTCGAGTGGTTGGCGGCGCCGTTCTCTCTGCGCCGATTCGCTCACCTCGGCCAGGGACCAGAAGGCCAGGGGTTCCATGGGAGATCGCGGGCCGGCGTCACGCTCCACGGTGAGCACGGTGCCCGGCGGCAGCTTGGAGACACCCTGGTAGATCGACCAGGGTGCCGGCACGCAGTTGTGGCGGAAATACAGCGCCAGCGCCCCCCGATCCACCGTCGCCCTGAAAGCGGGGTGGGCACGAAGGGCTTTGAGCTCGGACGCGAACAGGAAGGTGTCTCCTGCCCACGTGTAGTACAGCGGCTTTTCGCCGAAGCAGTCTCGGGCCAGGTGGAGGCGCTGATCCACGGAGTCCCACACGGCCAAGGCGAACATGCCTGTCGCCCGGGCCAGCGTCTTCTCGACCCCCCACCGCTCGAAGCCGGCCACCAGCACCTCGGTGTCGGACGTCCCCCTGAAGCGGTACCCGCGGCGGCGAAGCTCGTCACCCAGCTCGACGTAGTTGTACAGCTCGCCGTTGGCGCTCACCACGTACCTGCCGTCGGCCGAGGCCATGGGCTGGTGTCCGGTGGGGGAGCAGTCGATGATGGCCAGCCGGCGGTGCCCGAGGCCCAGGGTGCCCTCGACGAAGAGCCCTTCGTCGTCAGGTCCCCGGTGAGCGAGGGTGGCGGTCATGGCCGACAGGTGGTGACGCAGTTCGGCCTCGTCGGAAGCCGTTCGATCCCAGACGCCGCATATGCCGCACATCAGTCAGCGCTGGGCCGGTCGACGACGCGCGCCCCCCGTGCTTCGATCCCCACCTACGGTAGAATAGTTGCGCGCTGGCAAGCCGGTGCTCGGGGGACGGGCAAGGGGGGACGTGGAGGAGCAAGACGCCGCCGAGGTCGTGATGCCTCGAGGCTGTCGGCTGGTGACGACAGCGATGACAGCGCGGCTGCTCTTGGCCCACCAGCTACGCAGCCTCAGTGAGATCGCCTGGAGCATCGTCAGCGGCGACTGCTTCGAGGAGCCGCCCAAAGACGTGATGGTGGACGTCGTCCCCATCCGCCGCGAGTTCTCGTTGTCGGACGTGGCCGCCTTTGGCTCCCTGTGGCGGTTGTTCCGTCGACGCCGTTTCTCGTTCGTGCAGACGCACACCCCCAAGGCGTCCTTTTTGGGGCTCCCGGCTGCCCGCCTGTCGGGTACCCCCGCCATCTACACGATCCACGGCGCACTGTATTTTCGCGACAACAGTCCCTGGGGAAACATCCTGGGGTGGCTCTTCGAGCGCTGGTGCTGTTCGTGGGCCGACCACGTGCTGGTGCAGAGTCGGGAGGACGAGCAGGTGCTTCCCCGGGTGCGCATCTGCCCGCGTCGCAAGTTGCGTTTCGTCGGCAACGGCGTGGAGCTGGGCCGCTTCCTCCAGGCCTCGGCCAACGACGATCCGAGTGGCACGCCGGTCGTCCTCATGGTCAGTCGTCTCGTGCGCGAGAAAGGCTGTATGGACTACATAGAGCTGGCCCGGCGTCTGGGCGGGCAGGCCACCTTCGTCCACGTCGGACCCAGAGAGTCCGACCAGAGCGACGCGTTGTCGGAGGCCGAGCTGGAGGCTGCCTCCGACGTCGTGACGTTCGTCGGCCCCGTCGAAGACGTGCGGCCCTACCTGGCTTCGGCCGACGTGGTGGTGCTGCCCTCCTATCGCGAGGGCATCCCCCGGGCGGCCATGGAGGCGGCCGCCGCCGGCCGGCCCGTCGTCGCCTATGACGTGCGCGGGGTGCGAGAGGTCATCGACCCCTCGACGGGGCTCCTCGTGGCCCGCGGTGACCGTGAAGGTCTGGCCGGGGTGGTGGCCCGCCTGCTCGCCGATCCGGCGACCCGTCGGAACCTGGGCGACCACTGCCGCCAGCGCGTCGTCGAGCGCTTCTCGGAGGACGAGGTCATCGCCCGTCTGCGCAGCATCTACTCCGAGCTGGTGGCCGTTCCGTGAGCCCGACGATATGCGCCACCATCGACGTCGAGGACTTCTACGAGGGCATGGCCGTGCTCGGGTCGCCGGTGAAGCAGCTGCGCAGCGGCGACGGGTTGCTCTCGCTGGTCGAGGAGCTCGAGCGCCAGCCCTCGCACCCGAGGGTCACGCTCTTCGTCGTGGGCAGCTACGCCGAGCGGGTACGCACGGGCCTCTCGGCCTGCACCCAGGCCGGCCACGAGATCGCCAGCCACGGACCGGACCACGGGCGCCTGCCGGCCAGCGGATTGGTCGACTGGCTGCGACGGGGACGCGAGATGCTCGAGCAGCTCCTGCAGACGCCGGTCCGTGGGTTTCGTTCGCCGCGCTTCGACGTCCCCCAAGCCGGGCTGGCCGCCTACCGTCAGGCACTGGCCGAGGCGGGCTACCAATACGTGTCCGACACGAATCAGCTCGGTGACGACAGTCCGCTGCGGGAGCTGCCGGTGCTCCAGTGGCACGGACTGCGTCTGGGAGGCGGGAGCTACCAACGATTCCTCCCCGGATTGCTGGTCGACAGGGCGCTGCAGCGCTCCTGCAGCCCTGCCGTCGTCTATTACCACTCCTACGACTTCGACGGAAGTCTGCCGGCCATGACGGCCATCCGGTCCTTGTCGCTGGCCAAACAGCTCGTGGCCAGGAGCCGGATCAGGGCGGAATTCAAATCTCTCACCGCCCGTTACGGAAGCAGGACGTGTGCCGATGCCGTCAGCTGAGTTCGACACCTACTTCGACCAGCGGGCCACCAGATTCGCCGCTTTCTACGGCAGCGAGCGCGTTGCTCGTCTGCTCGGGCGGGGCCCGCTGTTCGACCGGCTGCGAGGCGCCATCGACATCGCCGTCTCGTGCGGCGCCCAGCGCGTGCTCGACGTGGGCTGCGGCAGCGGACCCCTGCTCGGCCCCCTGGCGGCGAAGGGGATCGCCGTGGTGGGCATCGACCCGGCACCGGCCATGGTGTCGATGGCTCGCCGGGAGGCCGAGCGCTTCCCCGGGCTGCTGTCGGTGGAGCAACGCAGCTGGGAGGAGATCGGCGAGACCGACGCCTACGACCTGGCTGTGGCCCTCGGCGTCTTCGACTACGTCGACGAGCCGCTCGAGTTGCTCAGGCGTATGGGCGGCGCCGCCCCCAGAGTGGTCGGCTCCTTCCCGGCTCCCGGGCTCCGGTTGCGGCTCCGCCAGGTCCGCTACGGCGCCCGGGGCGTCCACGTGCACGCCTACGACGCCGCCCGCATCACCAGCTTGGCGTCGGCGGCGGCCTTGCGGGTGGAGGAGCTCAAGCCGCTGGGCCGGGCAGGGTTCCTGGCCCATCTGGCCCGCTCGGCTTCCTGAGGCGCCCGGCCACCAGGGGGTCGAGGAACGACGACCACGTCCGAAGCACCACCTGCATGCTGAAGCGCTCGAGGCAACGCCGTCGGGCGGCGGCGCCCATGGCCCGGCGCCGCTGCGGATCGGCGAGCAACGAGGCCACCGCGTCGGCCAAAGACCGCTCGTCGTCCACGGGGACGAGGAGCCCGGTCGTGCCGTCCTCCACGATGGCACTGGCACCGGGCACGTCGGTGGCCACCACCGGCAGGGCGCTCAGCCCGGCCTCGATGAGCACGCCGGGCATCCCTTCTCCCGTCGGCCGGCTGGGGAAGACGAGGACGTCGCCCTGGCGGAGCACGGCGGCCACGTCGTCGACCGGGCCCAACATCTCGACGCCCAGGCGCCGGGCTTGTTCCTCCATGGCGTCGCGCATGGGGCCGTCGCCGCAGACGGCGGCCCGCAGGGGCTGGCCGCGCCGGTGCAGCTCGCTCACCATGTCCAGGAAGCGGTCCGGGGCCTTGCCCGAGTTGAGGGCCCCGACGAACAGAACCGTGGGCTCTCTCCGATCGTCGTCCGCCTGGTCGGCCGGGCGCGGTTGGAAGACCTCGGGGTCGCGCCCGTTGGGGGCGAGCACCAGCCGGGCGGGGGGGACCCCGAGCAGCTCCCGGCACTCGGCCATCACCTCTTCACCCTCGGCCGCCACCACGTCGGCCCGGCCCATGAGGGCGCGCCACAGCATCACCTGCCACCTTCTGTCGGCTCGGGCGAAAGTGCCGGTGGCGTAGTAGACGGCCGGGCGGTGACGCCCGGCCATGGCCGGGATCAGGTACTTCAGGGCGTCGCCACCGTGGGCCACCACCGCCACCGGGTCGCTCGCCGCCAAGAGCCGGCGCACCTTGGCCACGAGCAGCGGCTCGAAGCCCTCGGCGGCCGACCGGTGGCGGGATCGATGGTCGAGGGCAACGTCCATCGTCACCTGCTCGACGCCGGCGAAGAGGCTGACCACCAAATGGCGCCGCCCACTGCGCAGCGCCAGGCCGTCGGCCAAGGCCCGAGCTTCGCGTTGGGCGCCGCGGGCCAGCGCCGTGGGCACGACGTGGAGCACCATCGGCGAGCCCGGCGCCATGTCCCTCATCGCCGCCCGTCCCTTTCCTGGAGCAGCTCGCCGTAACACGCCTCGACGCTGCGTGCGGCGGAGGCGATGTCGAAGACCTGGGCCCGGGCCCGGGCACCGGCGCCGAGCCGAGCCCGCAGCTCGGCGTCGCCGGCCAGCTTCATCACGGCGCTGGCCAGGGCGC
>JASHZK010000344.1 GCA_030042575.1 Acidimicrobiales bacterium | reverse complement strand
CCGACGGTTACGGCCACGGAGCCGTGGCCGTGGCCGGCGCCGCCCTCGAGGGCGGCGCCACGTGGTTGGCGGTGGCCTTCGTCGAGGAGGGGATCGCCCTGCGCCAGGCCGGGGTGGTGGCGCCGGTGTTGGTGCTCTCGCAGCCCGAGACGCCGTTCATGGGCGAGGTGGTGGCCTGGGACCTCACCCCCACCCTCTACACCCGACCGGGAGTGGGGGCCCTGGCCGAAGCGGCGGCATCAGCCGGCAAAGTGGTGGACGTCCACGTCAAAGTGGACACCGGCATGCACCGCGTGGGGTGTCCTCCCGAGGAGGCGGCCGATGTGGTGGGGTCGGTGGTGGGCGCCGGCAACCTGCGCCTGGGCGGGCTGTGGACCCACTTCCCGGTGGCCGAGGGCATCGTCGAAGAGGACCGGGCCTTCACCGCCGTGCAGCTCGAGCGCTTCGGACGCGTCCGCCAGGTGCTGGCCGGCGCCGGGTTCGAGGTGCCGCTCGTGCACGCGGCGAACTCGGCCGGGGCCATCTGCGCTCCCCAGGCGCGCCTGGACATGGTCCGCTGCGGGATCACCGTCTACGGCCTGTTGCCCGCCCCCCAAGTGGCGTCCACCCTGGAGGCTGCGCTGGCGCCGGGAGAGGGCCTGCGCCCGGCCCTGTCGCTGCGGGCCCGGGTGACGCTGGTGCGCAGCTACGACGCCGGCGAGCGCCTCTCCTACGGCCGGCGCTACCCGCTGCCCGAGCCCTCGGTGGTCGCCACCGTGCCCATCGGCTACGCCGACGGGGTGCCGCGGCGCTATTTCGAGACCGGTGGGTCGGTGCTCATCGGCGGGCGCCGCCGTTCTCTGGCGGGAGCGGTGACCATGGATCAGATCGTGGTGGACTGCGGGCCCGACCCCCGCGTGGCGGCCGGGGACGAGGTGGTGCTCCTCGGCGCCCAGGGCGAGGACGGCATCGGCGCCTGGGACTGGGCCGCCGCCCTGGGCACCATCGCCTACGAGGTGGTGTGCGGTATCGGGCCGCGGGTGCCGAGGATGGTGGTCGACTCCGAGCGGGCCGGGCTCGTCCACCACCACCCCGGCGCCTGGCGCGCCCGGGCGCCAAAGGGAGCAGACTGACCCGAACGGAAATGGGGGAGGAATTGGCGATGAGCAGCCGACAGGGCGGGCCGGGACTGCGCCGGTGGGCGAGCCCGGCCCTGGTCGTGGCCGCCGTGGGTGGAGCGGCGGGCGTCGTGGCCGCGCAGCACCGGATGGTGCGTCGAGCCTTGCGCGCCGCCCACGAGGGAAGGCCGGGCGCCGAGTTGGAGCTCCCCCACGACGTCGTCCACCACGACATCGTCACCGACGACGGGGCCACCATCCGCGTCGTCGAACGCGGGCATGGACCCACGCTGTTGTTGTTGCACGGGGTCGGTCTGTCGACGGGCATCTGGGTGCACCAGTTCAACGACATGGCCGACCGGCACCGGGTGGTGGCCGTCGACCTGCGCGGCCACGGGTGCTCGACCACCGGGGCGCGCCCCCTCGGGCTCGAGGTCATGGCCGACGACGTGGTTGCCGTGGTGGAGGCCCTCGACCTGCGTGGTTGTCTCCTGGTCGGCCATTCCATGGGCGGCATGGTGGCCCTGGTGCTCATGCAGAACCTCCTCGAGGAGGATCGTCGATCGCGTTTCGAAGGGCTGGCCGTCGTCTCCAGCGCCGCCGGACCGTTCGTGACCCTTCCGGGTTTGAAGTCGCTCACCACCCTCGGCGTCCCCTTGTGGTCCCGCCTGGCCTTGAGTGCCGAGGAGGCCGGGGCCTGGGCGGCGCCGGGAAGGGACCTGCGGTGGTGGGCGGCGCGCCTCGCCTTCGGCGCCGACCCGGTGCCGGCCCAGGTGCGCTTGGTCGAACGCATGTTGGAGGCGACACCGGCCGGCACCCTGGGCCGGCTGCTGCCCCTCTTGATCGGGGTCGACCTGTCCGCTCGGCTGCTCGACGTGGAGGTCCCGGCGCTGGTGGTCGTGGGCGACCACGACCGGCTCACCCCGCCCCGCTACGCCCGTCGCCTGGCCCACGCCCTGCCCCGTGGGCAGCTGGTGGAGCTGCCCCGTTGCGGGCACATGCCCATGCTGGAGCGCCGGCGCGAGTTCTCCCGACTTCTCGACGAGTTCTGCGCCAAATTGGCCTAGTGCCCTCGGTACCATGCCGAGGTGTCCACCCTCGAGGAGCTGCGCCGCCAGGCACTGACCTGTACCCGCTGCCCGTTGGCCGCCGGGCGCACCCAGGTGGTGTTCGGGGTGGGCGACCCCCGAGCCGAGCTCATGTTCGTGGGTGAGGGGCCCGGTCGCGAAGAGGACCTCCAGGGTGAGCCCTTCGTGGGCCGTTCGGGGAAGTTGCTCGACACCCTGATGCGCCAGGAGATGGGCATGGACCGCAGCCAGTGCTACATCACGAACTGCGTCCTTTGCCGTCCTCCCGGCAACCGTGACCCGTTGCCGGCCGAGATCGACGCGTGTCGCCCTCATCTCATGGCCAAGATGGAGCTCTTGGAGCCGAGGGTGGTCGTCACCCTGGGCAACTTCGCCACCCGGTTGCTGCTCGAGACCACCGAGGGGATCCGCAAGCTGCGGGGCCGGGCCTACCCGTACCGCTCCGGCCGCCTGGTGCCCACCTACCACCCGGCCGCCGCTCTGCGAGGCGGTGCCGAGGTCGTGGCCGAGATGCGCGCCGACTTCGTCCGGGCCAAGCGCCTTCTCGAGCAGGTCCGAGGGTGAGCGGTGCCGACTGCGATCGAGACCGTCACCACCTCCGCCCATGCCACCCGGGACGTGGGGGCGGCGCTGTCCGGCGCGCTGCGCCCGGGCGACGTGGTGCTGCTCGTGGGGGAGCTGGGCGCCGGTAAGACCACCTTCGTGCAGGGGATGGCCGCCGGGCTGGGGGTGGCCGAGGCGGTGACCAGTCCCACCTTCGTCCTGGTGCGTCCCTACCGGTGCGCCCCGCCCGGCAGCGCCAGAAACCCCACCGCGCTGCGCACGCTCCTGCACGCCGATCTCTACCGCCTCGAGCGCACCGGCGAGCTGGCCGATCTGGCCCTGGGCGAGATGGTGGAGGACGAGGCCGCGGCCGTGATCGAGTGGGGCGAGGTGGCCGGGCCGGTCCTGGGCCGGGGCGCGCTGACGGTCCGGTTGACGGCCGACGACGACCTCGGGGAACAAGAGCGGCGGGTCGGCATCGAGATCCCCGAGGACCGCCAGGCCGATGCCGAGGCGCTGCAGTCGGCTGTGGCCGCCCTGGACGACGTGGGACGAAGGAGGAGCTGACGCCGTGCTGGTGCTGGCGCTGGAATCGGCCACCGAGCTGTCCGCCGTGGCCGTGGCCGACCGGTCAGGTGTGCTGGCCGTGTCCGCCCCGGAGCGAGGCAGGCGACACGGTGAGTCGATGGCGCCCGCCATCGAGTCGGTGTGCGCCGCCGCCGGGGTCACGCTGCGCCAGCTCGATGCCCTCGTCGTGGACGTCGGGCCCGGGCTCTTCACCGGTCTGCGGGTGGGGGTGTCGACGGCCAAGGCACTGGGCTTCGCCCTGGACATTGCGGTGGTCGAGGTCGGGAGCCTCGAGCTCCTCGCCCTCGGCGCGGCACGGACGTGGGCAGCGGGCGCCGGCGTCGAACCGCCGCTGCTCGTGCCGGTGGTCGACGCCCGACGGGGGCAGGTGTTCTCGGCGCGTTTCGGTCCGGCACGGCCGAGGGGGCCGGAGCACATCGAGCGGGTCGACCAGGACCGGCTGTTCGATCCGGAGGAGCTGGCCGGCGAGCTGACGGCGCTCGTCGAAGAGGGGTGCGCCTGTCTCTGCCTGGGCGACGGAGCCGTGCGCTACCGGGAGCTGTTGGCCGGCGCCGGAGCCGAGATCGCTCCGGGGGAGCTGCACGATCCGGACGTCGCCGTGCTGGCCGGCACCGGGCTGGCGCGGGCCGAAGCCGCCGGAGGCCGTCCGGCCGCCGAGGTGACGGCCCGCTACCTGCGCCCGGCCGACGTCCGTATCAATTGGGAGCAGCGCCTGGCCGCCCGCCCGGCGAGGGGATCATGAGCGACGGCGACGAGCTGTTCGACCCCGCCGACGAGCCCGGGCCCGACATCGTGGCGGCGGTACGGATCGTCCCCATGGGACGGCGCCAGCTCCGCTCGGTGCTGCGCATCGAAGAGGAGTGCTACCCCCGCCCGTGGTCCGCCACCCTGTTCCTCTCCGAGCTGGCGCAGCGCCCGTCCCGGCGCTACACGGTCGCCACCCTGGGGCCCCTCGTGGTGGGTTACACGGGGCTGATGCTGGTGGACGACGAGGGGCATGTCACCACCTTGACCGTGGATCCCGCCTGGCACCACCGCGGCATCGGCACCCTGCTCCTGCTCGACCTGGTCCGGGCGGCCGTCGGCCGCGGGGTCAGGCATCTCACCTTGGAGGTGCGGGTGTCGAACTCCGTCGCCCAGAGGCTGTACCGGCGCTTCGGTTTCGCTCCCGCCGGGGTGCGGCGCAATTACTACGTCGAGACCGGCGAGGACGCCATCGTGATGTGGGTGCACGACATCGACTCGGAGCCCTACCTCCGGCGCCTGCAGCACATCGAGGCCAGACTCACCTCAGGGGCGCCATGAGACCGCTCCCTCTCCGAAGGGGTCGGTGTCGACGAGGTTCCGCACCGTCTCCACCCGGGCTCCCGGGCCGGGCCCGGTAGCCTGGAGGGGCGGTGCACCAAGGCCCCAGACCCGAGGGAGAGGATCCGGCCACCGAGATCCCCGAGCCCGTCGGCGAGGACGCTCCCATCCTGGCCCCGAACGCCAAGCGCACGAGCGGCTTGCTGCGCAGGAAGGTCGGCCCGGGCCTCCTCATCGGCGAGGTGGTCCTGCTCCTGTGCTGGGCGGCGCTGTCGGTGTTCGTGTTCATGGAGGTGCACGGCGCCGCCCCGACCCACGCCCTGGCCGGTGTCTTCATCGTGCTGGGCGGCGTGGTGGTCATGGTGGCCATGTTCTACGGGCGGGTGGCCGACTTCCGCATCGGCCAGGGGCTGCGTGACGCCTCGGTGGCCCTGCAGGCCATGGAAGAGGTGACGGACCCGGCGCTGAGCTTCCTCGGGGTCGACGCCCTGCTCGACGAGCTGCTCGACCGCACCCGGCGGGCCCTTCAGGGTGACGCCGCCGCCGTGCTCCTGCTCGGCACCGATGGTGAGATGCTCCGAGTCCGCGCCTCGCGCGGCGCCGAGGGCCTCATCCGCGTCCCGCCGGGAGGACAGCTCGGCGACGGGGTGATCGGCACCGTCGTGCGGCGCCGGCGCGGCGCCATCGTCAACGACGTGTCGAGCAGCGACCTGCCCGGCCACGGCCCCGGTGCTCCGGTGGCCGTGTTGGTGGCGGCGCCGCTCCTCGTCCACCAGGAGGTCATCGGGGTGGTGGTGGTGGCCACCACCGCCTCCCGTCCTTACGAACCGAGCCATCTGAGCCTGCTCCAGGTGGTGGCGGATCGCTGCGCCGCCTCCATCGAGCGGGCCCGCCTGGACGAGGCCGAACGTCGCAGCCGCCTCGGTGCCGAGCACGCCCGGCTGCACCTGGCCATGTTGGCCAGGGCCAGCTTCCAACTGGCCGGCGTCTTCGACAGCTACGAGGAGGCGTTGGCCGGCCTGGCCGACGTGGTGGTGCCCGACTTCGCCGACTG
>JASHZK010000343.1 GCA_030042575.1 Acidimicrobiales bacterium | reverse complement strand
AAGTCGGGGTTCGGCTCCCCCGCCTCCCAGCCGAGCAGCTCGCTGTAGAAGCGGCGACTGCCCTCCACGTCGGAGGTCCACAGATCGGCCCAGCACGGGGCTCCGGTCGGGGCGGTGGTCCGGTTGGTCATGGTCGCTGCCTTTCTCGGCACGATGGCGTCGTCGTGCCGACGGGTGGAGGTCACGGAAATCATCGCTGGACCGCCCAAGATGAAGTGGGCGGTTGGGCTGCGTCTTACATGATGGTGCAAGACCGTCGTCGTCGTTGGTGCCGGTTCGTCGTCGTCGGCCCGGCCGGAGGGCGGCTGGCCGAATGCCGGCTGGGAGGCCGGGGCGATCCCGACATGTCGGCTGTCGACACCGTCGCCAGCCTGTCCCTGCTCGTCCGACGCCTGGGGGCGGACGTGGTGGTCGAGGACCCGTCGCCGGCCATGGCCCAGTTGCTCCGGCTGGCCGGGCTACCCCTGGAGGTGAAGGGGCAGGCCGAAGGCGGGGAAGAGCCGCTCGGGGCCCAGGACGTCCAGGAAGAAGCTGAGCGAGGCGATCTTTCCCCCTGACACCTCGAGCACCTGGATGGCCCACGGCCGGTACCCACCGCCGGGGTGGCGCCGGTACTGGCCGAACGCCGGTGACCCGTTGGCCGACGTGGCAAGCAGCTTCGAGCCGCGACAGCCGCTCGGGCCCGGCTGGACCATCCACGTGCCGATGGCCCTGGCGCCCTGCAGCCACAGCGCGAAGGGAGGCATCGACTGGACGGCGTCCTGGTGCAGCAGGGCCACCAGGGCCTCGATGTCGTAACGCTCGAAGGCGTCGACGTAGCGGCGCAAGAGGACCTCATCGGCCTCCTCCAGCGGCTCCGGGTGCGGTCCGGCGGGCAGGGCGCTCAAGGTGGTGCGGGCCCGCTGCAGGGCGCTGTTCACCGATGCCGCCGAGGTGCCGAGCAGCTCGGCTGCCTCGGCAGCAGGCCAGCGCAGGACCTGGCACAGGATCAGCGCCGCCCGCTGGCGTGGTGGAAGGTGCTGCAGGGCGGTGACGAAGGCCAAGCGGATCGATTCCCGGTACTCGGCGATCTGGGCCGGGTCGGTGCCGCCAGCGCCAGCCTGTCGGTCGGAGACGGGGGTGATCCAGGTCGCCTCCGGGAGCGGTGGTCCGAGCAACGAGTCGTCGGGGGCGGAGGAGGGGCCCATCTCCATGGGCCGGGCCCGGCGCTGGACCTGGCGGCTCATGTCGATGCACACGTTGGTGGCGATGCGGTAGAGCCAGGACCGCAAACTCGACCGGCCCTGGAAACTCTGGGCCTTCCTCCAGGCCCGCAGCATCGTCTCCTGCACGGCGTCCTCGGCCTCGAAGCCGGAGCCGAGGATCCGGTAGCAGTAGCCGGTGAGCTCGCGGCGATAGGACTCCAGAGACGAGATGAGGCCTTCCATCGACACGTCTTCGCCGAGACGTCGATGGTCAGCCCAGCTCGATGCTGACACTTCCGTTCACAGGCCCATCCTGTCAGTCTGGACGTCTGGTCTGGTCTGGTCTGGTCTGGTGGGGCCGGCAGGGATCGAACCTGCGACCCAGGGATTATGAGTCCCCTGCTCTGACCACTGAGCTACGGCCCCAGAAGCTCCGCCACTGATGGTCGACGGAACTGTGGCTCCGGGGGAGAGACTCGAACTCTCAACCTAACGGTTAACAGCCGCTTGCTCTGCCAGTTGAGCTACCCCGGATCGCCCTGAAGGCGCCGCGACGATAGCAGCGCCCGATGGCGCGGCCGGTTGGCTCAAGTCTCGTCGAGGAAGTCCCGCAAGGGCCGCGCTGCGTTGGGATGACGCAGCTTGGCCAAGGTTTTTGCCTCGATCTGGCGAATCCGCTCCCGGGTCACCCCGAAGGCCCTGCCCACTTCCTCCAAGGTCCGCACCCGGCCGTCCTCCAAGCCGAAACGCAGCTCCATCACTTCGCGCTCGCGCTTGGGCAAGGTGGCCAGGGCGTCGCGCACGGCTTCGTGGAGCATCGAACGGGTGGCGGCGTCGTCGGGGACCTCGGCCCCCTGGTCCTCGATGAGGTCGGACAGGCTGAAGTCTTCCTCGTCGCCCATGGGCTGCTCCAGGGAGACGGTGTCCTGGTTGATCCGCTGGATCTCGCGGACGCGCTCTATGGGGTACTCGACCCGGCTGGCGATCTCCTCCACCGTGGGTTCCCGACCGAATTCCTGCAGCAGCTGGCGCTGAACCCGTACGACCTTGTTGATGGTCTCCACCATGTGCACCGGGATCCGGATGGTCCGGCCCTGGTCGGCCAGGGCCCGGGTGATGGCTTGGCGGATCCACCACGTGGCGTAGGTGGAGAACTTGAAGCCCTTGGTGTAATCGAACTTCTCGACGGCACGCATGAGGCCCAGGTTGCCCTCCTGGATGAGGTCCAAGAAGGCCAGTCCCCGGTTGCGGTACCGCTTGGCGATGGACACCACCAGTCGCAAGTTGGCCTCGATGAGGGCCTCCTTGGCCTGCTGGCCCAGACGGACCTGGCGCTGCAGGCGCGTCCGCTCCTGAGACGGTGGAGCCGTGCCCCCCGCCTGGTGCTGCCCCAACTCCTCGGTGGCGAAGGCGCCGGCCTCGATGCGCTTGGCCAGCTCCACCTCCAGTTCGGCCGTGAGCAGCGGGACCTTGCCGATCTCCTTGAGGTAGGTGTGGACCGGATCGGCGGCTGCTCCCCCGTGGTCGCCCGACGAATAGGCGGCGATACGACCGCGGCCCGGTCGCGGTGTCTGGCGGGCCATCACCTCGTCCACCGGCTCCTGCTCGGGCCTGCGTCGCAGTCGCCCGAGCCGGCCCTTGGCCGGGGCGGAGTCTGCTTCCCCGGCGGCGGGTGGCTGCTCCTCGTGCTCCTCGTGCTCCTCGTGCTCCTCGAGCTCCACGGCCAGGGCGTCGACGACACCTTCGGCCACGGCCTCGGCCACGGCCTCGGCCAACTCCACGGGCGCCACGTCGCGACGGGACTCCTCGAGGTATTCGATGCCTTCGTGGCGCACCCGCTCCAGGACCTCGTCGATGAGGGCGGGAGACAGATCGACCGACTGCAGGACCAGGATGAGGTCGTCCTGGGTCAGATAACCGCGCTGTCGTCCGGAGGCGAGCAGCCGCTCGAAGTCCTCGACGGCAATACCCTGGGGCACGCCGCGCGTCGAGCTGCCCTGCTCGTACCCCTCGCTCATCCGCTCTCCTCGCGGTCCTCTGCCAGCCAGGCTAGCAACCGGTCCGCCGCCGCGATGCGGCTGGCGGGATCGTCGAGATCGACCAGGTCCTGCCGCACGCGTGCCGTGAGTGGCGCCAGGCGGGAGAATGAGTCGGGGGACAGACGGCCCTGCGCCTCCACGTCGGCCAGAGCTCTCCGTGACGCGACGCGCACCAGCTGGGCCACGACGTCGTCGGCCTCAGCACTCGGCACTTCGACGATCAACCGTCGCAACAGTCTCGCCGTGTCGGGATCGTGCTCTTCGGCGATCTCCAACGCGTGGCGCAGGTCCTCTGCTTCCTGGAGCGCTTCGAACACCCGGCGCTGGACGGGATCGGGGAAGAGAAAGGGCTCGAGGTGCTCGGCCACCGACTCCGGGTCGTGCACGGCCAGGCGCAGGGCCTCGAGCCCGGGGCGCTGGGTCTCGGCGGCCGCCGAGCGCAGCGGTCGCCTGGTCGGCCCCGGTGCCTGTCCATTGGCCGGTCGCCCGGGAGCCCCCCCGTCGGGGGCGACAGGTGACGAGGCCGCCCCGGTCCGCAGCAGGCGGGAGAGCACGGGACGCAGCGATGCGGGCTCCAGCCGGGTGCGGTCGGCCACCAGCATGAGGTACTGGTCGCGCACGAGCTCGTTGGGGTGCTCGGCCACGGCCGCCAGGGCCGCCTCGGCCGCCCGGGCCCGTCCCTCGGCGCTGTGCAGGTCGGCACCGGCCAGGACACGCTCGACCCGGAA
>JASHZK010000342.1 GCA_030042575.1 Acidimicrobiales bacterium | reverse complement strand
GATCGCGCCGCTTCCTCGATGGCCGAGGCGAGGGCTTCGAGGTCGGTGACGTCGCACGGGACCGGCACGGCGGCCGCCCCGAGCTCGGCCCGCAGCTCCTGGAGGCGTTCCTTGCGCCGGGCCACCATGGCCACCGAGCCCCCGCTGGCCACGATCGACCGGCAGGTGGCCGCGCCGATCCCGCTCGACGCGCCGGTCACCAGCACCCGCCGGCCGCCGAGATCGGTGTTCAACCCCATGGCCTCCCCTTCTTCGGCCTTCGCCCCGGGACTCACAGGGTAACGACGCCCGGCGGATTGACCCTGCTCGGAGACTACCGCTAACGTCCCCGGCTGAACGAATATTTGGTTTCCGAGGCGAGGAGGCCACGTGGGCTCGTCGGTGGAGGACGCCGCGCTGGCCGCGGGCCAGCCCGAGGACGACGACGCCCGCCACGGCGAGGAGTTCGGCCTCTTCGACGACGCCGTGGCCGGGGACACCCGGGACCCCTATCCCGAATTGGCCCAAGCCCGTCGGGACCATCCCGTCCAGCGCCTCGACGCTTCGCTCATGCCCCACGAGGAGTCGGCCCCGGTCTTCTTCGTCTATCGCTACGAGGACGTGTCGCGGGTCCTGCGAGATTCGGAGACCTTCTGTTCGGGACACATCATCGATCTCATCATGGGACCGGTCATGGGTGAGCACATCATGCTGGGCATGGACGGCCCTCGACACCGACGCTACCGGGCCCTGGTCTCCACTGCCTTTCGGCCCAAGGTCATGGATCGATGGGAATTCCAGCTGGCCACCCGAGTCGCTGACGCCCTGGTCGACCGGTTCGCCGACCGAGGCCGTGCCGAGCTCGTCCGGGAGTTCACCTTCCCCTACCCGACACAGATCATCGCCGGGATCCTGGGGCTCCCGCAGGAGGACTACAAGCAGTTCCAGCGGTGGTCCATCGCCATCTTGAGCTTCCTCTCCAAACAGGAAGAGGCCGTCGCCGCCTCGCAGGAGGTCAAGGAGTACGTGGCCACCATCCTCGAAGACCGGCGCCTCCGGCCCCGGGAGGACCTCATCTCCGACCTGGCCCAAGCCGAGCTGGAAGGCGAGCGCCTGAGCGACGAGGAGATCTTCTCCTTCGTCCGGCTGCTGCTTCCGGCCGGAGTCGAGACCACCTACCGCTCGACTGGGAACCTCCTTCTGACCCTGCTCTCCAACCCCGATCAGCTCGATGCCGTCCGGCACGACCGGAGCCGCATTCCTCAGGCCATCGAGGAGTCACTGCGCTTCGAGACCCCGTTGCTCAACATCACCCGCCTCGCCACCAAGGACACCGACATCGACGGCGTGCCCGTTCCGGCCGGCTCCACGATCATGCTCATGTTGGCGGCCGCCAACCGGGAGGAGCCTCGTTACCCCGCCCCCGACCGCTTCGACATCGATCGACCGGAGCCGAAGCCCCACGTATCCTTCGGCCATGGTCCCCACATCTGCCTGGGCATGCACTTGGCCCGTATGGAGATGCGGGTGGCGCTGAACCTGCTGTTCGACCGGCTGACCGGCTTGCGGCTCGACCCCGACGCCGCCGACCCCCACATCCGAGGCCAGGTTTTCCGATCACCGACTGCGATTCCGGTGCTTTTCGAAGGAGCATAGCCATGAACATCGACGACCTGATCCTCGTGTCCGTCGACGACCACGTGGTCGAGCCCCCCGACATGTTCGAGGGACACCTCCCGGACAAGTACAAGGACCTGGCCCCCAAGGTCGTGACCAGGCCGGACGGCACCGACGCCTGGGTGTTCGAGGGCCAAGAAGCCACCAACGTCGGCCTCAACGCCGTGGCCGGCAGGCCGCCGGACGAGTACGGAGTGGAGCCGACCCGGTTCAGCGAGATCCGGCCCGGTTGCTACGACATCCACGAGCGCATCCGGGACATGAACGCCAATGGCGTGCTGGCGTCGATGAACTTCCCCTCGTACCCCCAGTTCTGCGGGCAGTACTTCGCCCGGGCGGCCGACAAGGACTTGGGCCTGGCCATCTTGCGCGCCTACAACGACTGGCACGTGGACGAGTGGTGCGGCACCTACCCGGGACGCATGATCCCCCTTGCCCTGCCGCCCATCTGGGACACAGGCCTCATGGCCGACGAGGTCCACCGCATGGCCAAGAAGGGCTGCCACGCCGTGACCTTTTCCGAGAATCCGGAGAAGCTCGGCTATCCGTCCATCCACAACCAGCACTGGGACCCCTTCTGGAAGGCTTGCAGCGAGGAGAACACCGTCGTGTGCCTCCACATCGGCTCCTCGTCCCAGGTGGTGGTGACCTCGGTGGAGGCACCGATCGACACCCTCATCACCCTGCAGCCCATCAACATCGTCCAGGCGGCCGCCGATCTGGTGTGGTCGCCCGTGCTGCGCAGGTTCCCCGACCTGGTCCTGGCCTTGAGCGAGGGCGGGATCGGGTGGATCCCCTATTTCCTGGAGCGGATCGATCGGGTCTACAAGATGCACCGGGCCTGGACACATCAGGACTTCGGCGACAAGCTCCCCAGCGAGGTGTTCCTGGAGCGGATCCTCACCTGCTTCATCGATGACGCATTCGGTGTCGCCTCCCGGGACCGGCTCAACATCGACATGGTCACCTGGGAGTGCGACTACCCCCATTCGGACTCGACCTGGCCCCTGTCCCCCGAGATCCTGGCCGGTTACCTGCAGGGCGTCCCCGACGGCGAGGTGGCAAAGATCACCCATGAGAACGCCTTGCGGGTCTTCTCCTTCGACGCCTTCAGCCACGTGCCCAGGCAGGAGGCCAGCGTCGGCGCCTTGCGCGCCCAGGCCACCGACGTGAACCTCGGCTATCGCTCTTCGGCCCGGCTCAAGAAGGAAGGGACCGAGACCGTGAGCGTGATGAGCCTGGCCGCCACCATTCCCCGGTAGAACCGCCGCCACCCTCGTCCCGGGTCGCGGATTCCCATGATCGACTTCGACGGCCAAGCCGCCATCGTGACCGGGGCGGGCCGAGGGCTCGGCCGGCTCTACGCCTTGGAGCTCGCCCGGCGAGGTGCCTCGGTGGTGGTGAACGACCTCGGGAGCTCCATGGACGGTCAGGGCTCGAATCCGGCCCCGGCCCGACAGGTGGTGAAGGAGATCCGGGCCGGCGGGGGAGTGGCCGTCGCCTCCCTCGACTCGGTGGACAGCGTCGAAGGCGGCCAGGCCATCGTCCAGAGCGCCCTCGACCACTTCGGTCGACTCGACGCCGTGGTGAGCAACGCCGGCATCTTCCACACCGCTCCGTTCGACGAACTCTCACCCGAGGACTGGCGGCGGATGCGCCGCGTCCACCTCGACGGCAGCTTCTACCTGAGCCAACCGGCCTACCGGCACATGCGGGCGCAGGGCGGAGGCCGGTTCGTCTTCATCGCCTCGTCAGCCGGTCTGTTCGGCCAGCCCAACTCGGCGCACTATGCGGCGGCCAAGGCCGGCATCGTGGGACTGGCCAACGTGATCGCCCTGGACGGCGCCGCCCATGGGATCCTGGCCAACACCGTCCTGCCCTTCGGCTATTCGCGCATGGTCACCGAGACCGTCGGTGAGCGCCACCAGCTCGGAGAGGACCTCCCCTTCCTCAAGGCCATCGAGCCAGAGCTGGTGGTCCCCATGGTCGTTTTCCTGGCCAGCACAGCGTGCACGTTCACACACCAGAGCTTCTCCGCCTGCGCCGGACGGTTCTCCAGGGTCTTCGTCGGTCTCGGCGACGGCTGGGTCGGCACGGCGCCGACGGCCGAGGACATCGAGGCGCACCTGGCCGAAGTGGCGGCCACCGAGCCCTTCATCGTGCCGGGATCCATCTTCGACGAGGTGGCGGACACCTGCTCCCGACTGGGGATCCCCCTGTAGGTCGGAGCCTCAGGTGACGACCACGGGTAGGGCCTCCCAGCCTCGCACGGTCGAGGTGCGTGCCTGTACGGCGTTGGCGTAGTCGACCTCCCAGTCCGGGAATCGACTGAGCACCTCGTCGAGTGCCACGCGGCCCTCGAGCCGGGCCAGGGCCGCTCCCAGGCAGAGGTGGATGCCGTAGCCGAAGCTCAAATGGCGCCGGAGGGGGCGGTGGACGTCGAACCGGTCGGGATCGGCGAAGTGGCGTTCGTCGCGGTTGGCCGAGCCGTTGAGCAGCACCATGATGCTGCCCTCGGCCACTCTCCGGCCGTGGTGCTCGACGTCCGCCGCCACGTAGCGGGCCTGGATGGGGGAAGGCGCCTCGTACCGCAGGATCTCTTCGATGGCATTGGGGATGAGCGAGCGGTCCCGGGCCAGCTCCCTGCGCTGGTCGGGGTGCTCGGAGAGGAGCTTTCCCGTCCATCCGATGAGGCGGGTGGTCGTCTCGTTGCCGGCGCCGGCCAGGAGGCCCACGTAGGTGAGCACCTCTTCGCGGGTGAGCCGGCGGGTGGCGCCGAGCTCGTCCTCGAACTCGGCCTGGAGCAGCTGGGTCATGAGGTCGTCCGAGGGATGGGAGGCTCGCCAGTCGATGTACTGGGCGAAGAGCCCTCCTGTGCCCAAGTCGGATGCCTTGGCCACGAAGTCCTCGTCGTCATGGATCCGCAGGCCCTCGTCCAGATGCTCCTTGATGGCCACTTGGTCCTGTTCGGGAATGCCCAGGAGGAAGCCGATGACCCGCATGGGCATCTCGGCCCCGAGGTCCTTGATGAAGTCGAAGCGTCCGGCGCCGACGAGCGGATCGAGGGAGCGCCTGCAGTACTCGCGCACTTTGGGCTCGAGGTCGTTCATCCTTCGAGGGGTGAAAACCCGCGACATGAGGGCCCGGTGGACATGGTGCCGGGGTGGGTCTTCGAACAGAATGAGGCCCGGGGGCATCTCCATGCCGGAACGGATCAACTCGAGGATGGAGCCCCTACCCGACCGGTATGTCTCCCAGTCGAGCATGCCCTTCTCCACATCGTGGTAACGACTCAGGGCGAAGAAGTCGTACTTCTCGTTGTAGTACAGCGGCGCCTCGTCCCGCAGCCGCCTCCACACAGGGTAGGGATCGGTGTCGATCTCGAAGTCGTAGGGGTCGTAGTACACGTCGCTGCCGCTGGTGAGCGTCACGCCACCCGACCTCCTCGCTCCCGTGCCCCTGAGGCCTCATGCCCCGCCACCGTGCTCGCCGGCCGTCGCCCCGAGCACCCAGCCACCACTTTGACGTTGACGTCAATAACGCCGGTAGCTTACACTCGGCCGGAGTGTTGATTTTGACGTCGTTGTCGGTTATTCGGAGGTTGCTGTGAGCCCTGTGACACGCCAGCTCGCCTTCCCCGTCTTCGACTCGGACAACCACATGTACGAGACCGGCGATGCCTTCACCCGTCACCTCCCTGAGCGCTACCGCGAGGCCATCAAGTACGTCGAGATCGACGGCCGCACCAAGATCATGATCCGCGGCGTCTTGAGCGACTACATCCCCAACCCCACCTTCGATGTGGTCGCCCAGCCCGGTGCCCAGGAGGAGTACTTCAGAAATGGCAACCCCGAAGGGAAGTCGTTCCGGGAGCTCCTCGGTGAACCCATGCGGGCCATTCCCGCCTTCCGGGAGCCGGGGCCCCGCCTCGAGGTGATGGACGAGCTCGGGGTCGACCGCGCCCTCATGTTCCCCACTCTGGCCAGCCTCCTCGAGGAACGCATGCGCGACGATCCGGAGCTCACCCATGCCGCCATCCACGCCCTCAACCAGTGGATGCACGAGACCTGGAGCTTCGACTACGAAGGCCGCATCTTCGCCACCCCGATCGTCACCCTGCCCATCGTGGAGAGGGCCATCGAAGAGTTGGAGTGGGTGGTCGAACGGGGGGTCAAGACAGTTCTCATCCGCCCGGCCCCCGTCCCCGGCTACCGCGGCTCACGGTCGTTTGCCTATCCGGAGTTCGACCCGTTTTGGCGCAAGGTCGTGGAGGCCGACATCCTCGTCTCCATGCATGCCTCTGACAGCGGTTATGCCCGCTACCAGGGCGACTGGACGGGACCCTCGGAGATGCTCCCGTTCCGGCTGGACGCCTTCCGCATGCTCACCATGGGCAGGCGGGCCATCGAGGACAGCTGTGCAGCCATGACCTGCCACGGGCTGCTCACCCGATTCCCCGAACTCCGGATCGCCCTCATCGAGAACGGTGCCAACTGGGTCATACCGTTTCTCGAAGACTTGCACGACATCCACAAGAAGATGCCGCAAACCTTCGAGGAGGACCCGGTCGACGCCTTCAAGCGCAACATCTGGATCAGCCCCTTCCACGAGGACCGGATCGAGGCGCTGGCCAAGGAGCTCGGTGCCGACCATCTGCTGTTCGGCTCCGACTGGCCGCATCCCGAAGGTCTGGCCGATCCCTGCAGCTACGTCGAGCACCTGCCCCAGAGCCTCACCGAGGAGGGGGTCGCCCTCGTCATGGGCGGCAACCTGGCCCGCATCATGCGGGTCGAGGACAAAGTGGCCGCCTGAGCGGTTGGCGGGGCCACGGCGCCCCGGGGTGGGCGGCCGGTAGCGTGGCGACCCATGGTCGCCGTCAAGTCCA
>JASHZK010000035.1 GCA_030042575.1 Acidimicrobiales bacterium | reverse complement strand
GTCATGGGCGAGGTGGACCGGTGACGGCCCCCCATCTCTCCGAAGACACCCGGGCCCGGGCCCGCCAGCTCGTCGCTCTCTACCCCCATCCCCGCTCGGCCCTGCTGCCCATCTGTCATCTGGCCCAGGAGCAGGACGGCTGGTTGCGCCCCGAGGCCATTGTGGAGATCGCCGAGCTGGTGGGGGTCACCCCGGCCGAGGTGATGGGGACGGCGTCGTTCTACGACATGCTCCACACCGAGCCCCTGGGGCGTTACCTGATCACGGTGTGCACCAACATCGCCTGTCTGCTGCAGGGTGCCTACGAGCTGCTCGAGCACGCCCAGGAGCACCTCGAGGTGCGTGCCGGGTCCACCACCGCCGACGGGCTGTTCACCTTGGAGGAGGCCGAGTGCCTGGCCGACTGCGGCCGGGCGCCGGTGTGCCAGGTGAACCACCGTTTCTTCGGCGACCTGACCGACGGACGTTTCGACGAGTTGGTGGCCGATCTCCGGGCGGGCCGCCTCGACGACACGGTTCCTCCCCACGGGACCCTGGTGCGCATCCGGCGCCAGGGCGGGCTCGGGGCCGACGAGGGCACCATCGTCGCCGAGCGACGGGCCATGGCCGACGCCATGGCGCAGCGGGCGGCCGCCGCCTCTGGGGGACCGAGCGGCCAGGGGACGGGGGGAGGCGGCTCGTGACCGTCACCGAGGCGCCGCGCATCGTGACCTCGCGCCTGTCGCACCCCGATTCCCACACGCTGGCCCGTTATCTGGACACCGGGGGTTACCGGGGATTGCGCAAGGCGCTGTCGATGCACCCCGAGGCGGTGGGGGCCGAAGTCGAGGCCCTGAGCCTCCTGGGCCGGGGGGGAGCGGGCTTCCCGGCCGGCCGCAAGTGGGCCATGTTGCGCCGGGGGCCGGTCCCCTACCTGGTGGTGAACGGCGACGAGAGCGAGCCGGCGACCTTCAAGGACCGCCTGCTCATCGAGGGCGATCCGCACCAGATCATCGAAGGGATCGTGATCTGTGCCTACGCCATCCAGGCGGCCCGGGCCTTCTTGTACGTGAGAGGGGAATTCGCCCTGGGCCTCGAGCGCGTCACCCAGGCCCTGAACGAGGCCTACGAGCACGGGGCGGTGGGGGCCGACATCTTCGGCTCGGGCTTCAGCCTGGACATCGTGGTCCACCCGGGTGCCGGCGCCTACATCTGTGGTGAGGAGACGGCCCTGTTGGAGAGCCTGGAAGGCAAACGGGGCTTTCCCCGCATCAAACCCCCCTATTTCCCGGCCGCCATCGGGCTCTACGGCGAGCCCACGGTGGTCAACAACGTGGAGACGCTGTCCAACCTGCCCTGGGTGATGGTGAACGGCGCCGCTGCCTTCACGGCCCTGGGTGCGGGCCGGTCCACCGGCACCCGGCTGTTCGCCCTGTCGGGACACGTGAACAACCCCGGTGTCTACGAGGTGGAGATGGTGAAGACCACCTTCCGCGACCTCGTCTTCGACCCGGTGCTGGGCGGCGGGGTTCCCGGCGGGCGCCAGGTCAAGGCCATCATCCCCGGCGGTGTGAGCGCGCCGTGGTTCGGCCCCGACCAGCTGGAGCTCCCCTTGGACCAGGACGAGGTGGGTGCGCAAGGGTCCATGTTGGGATCGGGTTCGGTGGTGGTCATGGACGAGACCACCTGCGTGGTGCGGGCCGCCTGGCGCATCACCCGCTTCTTCCGCCGGGAGTCCTGCGGCCAGTGCACCCCGTGCCGGGAGGGGAGCGGCTGGTTGGAGAACATCCTCCGCCGCATCGAGGACGGTGCCGGACGCCGGAGCGACCTGGAGCTGCTCATGGACGTCTGCGACAACCTCGCTCCCGAGGTCTCGTGGCCGCCCCAGCAGACCACCATCTGCGTGCTGGGCCCCTCCATCCCCTCGTCGATCGCTTCGGGCATCCGCATGTTCCGCGACGAGTTCCTGGTGCACGTCAAAGACGGGCGGTGCCCCCATGGCTGACCCCACCGTCGTCTCCCACCACGCCACTGCCCCCCGGGTGGAGCCGGGGGCGACGGTCACCATCACCCTCGACGGCCGACGGATCGACACGGCCGCCGGCCAGTTCCTCATCGCCGCCGCCGAGGAGGCGGGGGTGTACATCCCCCGCTTCTGCTACCACCCGCGCATGGCGCCGGTGGGCATGTGCCGCATGTGCCTGGTCGAGGTGAGCGGTCCCCGGGGCGCCACCTTGCAGCCGGCCTGCTACGTCCCCGTGGCCGAGGGCATGGAGGTGGTCACCACCTCGGACAAGGTGCGCAAGGCCCAAAACGGCGTCCTGGAATTCCTGTTGGTCAACCACCCCCTCGACTGCCCCGTGTGCGACAAAGGGGGCGAGTGCCCGCTGCAGGACCAGACGCTGGCCTACGGACCGGGCGAGAGCCGTTTCGTCGAGGAGAAGCGGCACTGGGCCAAACCCATCGCCCTGTCGGACCTGGTGCTGCTGGACCGGGAGCGCTGCATCCAATGCGGTCGCTGCGTGCGTTTCGCCGCCGAGATCGCCGGTGAGCCCCAGATCGACTTCCTGGCCCGGGGCGACACCGTGGAGGTGAACGTCTTCTCCGGGCACCGCTTCACCTCGTACTTCTCGGGCAACACGGTGCAGATCTGTCCCGTGGGGGCCCTCACCGCCACCCCTTACCGGTTCGCGGCCCGACCGTGGGACCTCGACCAGGTCGAGTCGACGTGCACCACCTGTGCCTTCGGCTGCCGGGTGGCGGTGTAGTCGTCGGCCAACCGCCTCACGCGCCTGCTCGGCATCGACTCCGACCCGGTCAACCAGAGCTGGCTGTGCGACAAGGGCCGCTTCGTCCATGAAGCGGTGAATTCGGCCGAGCGCCTGACCGAGCCGCTCCTGCGCCGCCAGCGCGGCGGCGAGCTGGAGCCGGTGTCGTGGGCCGAAGCGTTGTCGGCGGTGGCCGGGCGGCTCCAGTCCCTGTGCTCGCGGCGCGGCGCCGACAGCATCGGTCTCATCGGCGGCGCCCGCCTGTCCAACGAGGACGCCTATGCCTGGGCCAAGCTGGCCAAGGGGGTCCTCGGCACCGACAACGTCGACGCCCAGCTGGGCGACGGCCTTCCGGCCGAGGTGGTCCTCGGCCTGCCTCGGGCCACCATCGACGAGGCCTGCGCCGCCCCGGTGGTGGTGAGCTTGAGCGGCGACCTGCGCGAGGAGCTGCCCGTGCTCTTCCTGCGCCTGCGCGGCGCCCTCGACGCCGGTGGCAGCGTGCTCGTCGAGCTGTCCTCGCTGCCCACCGCCCTGAGCGCCATGGCGGCCGTCTCCTTGCGCTACCGGCCCGGCGACGTCGGAGCCGTTGCCCGGTGCCTGGTCTCGGAACCCGGCGCCGCCCCCCCGGCGGCGATCGACGCCGCCGCCCTGGAGCGGGCCCGCCAGGTGGTGGGCGGTGCCGGCTCCCGGGGATCGGGGGTCGTGGTGATCGTGGGCCGGCCGTCGTTGGCCGAGCACGGGGCGCTGGTGGCCCAGGCCGCCCTCCGGTTGGCTGCGGCCTGGCCCGAGGCGCGTTTTCTCCCCGCCCTGCGCCGGGGCAACGTCATGGGAGCGCTGGAGATGGGGCTGGCTCCCGGACTGCTCCCCGGCCGGCGCCGGTTGGAAGACGGTGCCGTGCTGGCCGCCAGCGGTTGGGAGTCGATACCGCCGGCCCGTGGCCGCCACAGCGCCGCCATGCTCGGTGCCCTGGCCGCCGGGGACATGGCCGGGCTGGTGCTGGTCGGGGCGGACGTGCTCGGGGACTTCCCCGACCGCACCATGGCCCACTCGGCCCTCGAGCACGCCGAGCTGCTGGTCGCCGTGGACACGGTGCTGTCTCCCTCGGCCGCCCGGGCCGACGTGGTCCTGCCCGCGGCAGGCGCCCATGAGCGTGCCGGCACCACCACCAACATCGAGGGCCGGATCTCCCGTCTGGGCCAGAAGCTGGTGGCGCCCGGTCAGTGCTGGCCGGACTGGATGATCGCCGCCGAGCTCGCCGCCCGGTTGGGCCGGGATCTCGGGGTGAGCGGCGTCACGGACCTGTGGGACGAGATGGAGCGCGTCGCCCCGTCGCTGGCCGAGGTCACCCGTGCCGTCCTCGACGGTCCGGCCGGGCGGGCGGGGGTGGTCGTCCCCTTGGCGGCGACGCCGCTGGGCCGCCCCGGCACCCGGCGGGTCCGCCCCATCGACCCCATGGCCACCCCGGGGATCGAGGCGGTGGAGCGCCAAGGGGCACCGCCGCGCGCCGGTGTGGCCGAGCCCCTCGGCGGCGAGCAGCC
>JASHZK010000341.1 GCA_030042575.1 Acidimicrobiales bacterium | reverse complement strand
CGCCACCTGCTCCCGCCCTTGGAGCGCTACGCCCGCTTGGCCCTGTCGGGGGAGGAGCGGCTGGCCGGGTACGTCGAGGCCAGCCATGGCTGCATCCATCGCTGTCGCCACTGCCCGGTGCCGGTCGTCTACGACGGCCGCACCCGGGTCGTCCCCGTGGAGGCCGTGCTGGCCGACGTCGAGCAGCTGGTGCACATGGGCGCCCGCCACGTGAGCTTCGGTGACCCCGACTTCCTGAGCGGCCCCCATCACGCCCGGCGGGTGGTGGCCGCCGTGCACCAGGCTTTTCCCGAGCTGACCTTCGACGTCACCACCAAGGTCAGCCACATCCTCGCCCATCGCCCGCTGTGGCCGGAGCTGGCCGGCGCCGGTTGCCTCTTCGTGGTCTGCGCCTTCGAGTCGGCCAGCGACGCGGTGCTGGCCAAGCTGGACAAGGGCCACACCGTGGCCGACGAGATCGAGGCGGTCTCCGTGCTGCGGGGCGCCGGCATCGAACCCCGGCCGTCGTTCGTTCCCTTCACACCGTGGAGCACGGCGCGCGACGTGGGCGCCCTGGTGGAGCTGGTCGAGGGGTGCGACCTGATCGGCAATGTCGACCCCGTGCAGTACAGCATCCGCCTCCTCGTCCCCCCGGGGTCCCTGCTCCTCGACAGCGGAGAGCTCGACGGGCTGCTCGGTCCCTACGACGTCGAGCATCTCGGCTGGACCTGGACCTCTTCCGACCCTCGCCTCGACCACCTGCAGCGACGGTTGAGCCGGGTGGCCGAGGAGTCGGCCGCCCGGGGTTGGGGGGCACGACAGACCCACGCCGAGGTGCGAGACACGGTGTCCCGGGTGCTCGGACCGTCGGTGTGGGCGGGCGGGCTCCCCGGCTCTGGTTCAGCCACCGCCGTCGACGCCGACGGCGCCGACGGCGCAGGGCGCGCCCCGGCCGGGCGCGCCCTGGCGCGGCGCTCGACCACCGATCCCGACGCCCGGCCCCGGTTGACCGAGCCGTGGTTCTGCTGTGCCGAGCCCACCGAAGCACAGTTGGGCGTCGCCGGCGGGGCCCAGGAAGGTGTCGGTGCCGGTGCCGGAGCCGGTGCCCGGCAGGTGGACCCCGAGGTCGCCGGGTTGCGAGAAAGGGCGGCGTCGTGAGCGGCTCGAGGGACTCCACCTGGAAGCGGGCTCCGGCTGGATCCCACGAGTGGGTCAGCTTCCCCGACCCCGAGGAGGAGCGCACGTGGCTGTTCGACGTGACCTTCCTCGAGAGCAACTGGACCTGTATCTTCGGCCGCGGCTGTCAAGGCGTGCTGACCGGGCCCGCCCCCGAGCTCGTCCAAGGGTGCTGCTCCTACGGCGCCCACATGACCGGCGGCAAAGACGCCCGCCGAGTGGAGAGGGCAGCCCGTTCCCTCACCCCCGAGCAATGGCAGTTCTGGCGCCAGGGTCAACCCCGGCAGGGAAGCCGGATGCGGATCTTCCGACGGGCCAAGGACGGCGAGCTCACCACCCGCGTCGTGGGCGACGCCTGCATCTTCCTGAACCGCCCCGAGTTCCCCGGTGGTGCCGGCTGCGCCCTGCACCAGGCCGCTGTGCAGAGAGGCGAACCGCCGCTCGAGCTCAAGCCCGACGTCTGTTGGCAACTGCCTCTGCGCCGCGAGGACGAGGTGGGAGACGACGGACACGTCACCTCCGTGATCCGCCAGTGGGACCGCCGCCACTGGGGCGAGGGCGGGTTCGAATTCCACTGGTGGTGCACGGAGTCACCCGACGCCTTCGTGGGCGACCGGCCCGTTTACAAGGAGATGGCGGACGAGCTGGTGGCCCTGGTGGGCAGGCAGATCTACAAGCGGCTCACCCGCTATCTCGAGACCAGGGCCCTCACCCTCGCCGGCACGGCGACCACCAACGGCCAAGGGCGAAAGGCCGGCACGGGCGACGACGATCTGCGACCGATCCGGCTTCCACATCCCGCACTGCGGCGGCGCTGAAGGGTGGCGGCTCAGCCGCTGACAGACGGCTCGGACGCCGAGCTCAGTCGGCCAGCGGGTCGTCCTCGTCGTCGGCGGCGGACGGCGCCGCACCCAGGATCTCCTCGAACTCGTCTGCTTCCACCAAGCACCACGAGGCGTGCTCGTCCTCTGGCTCGGCGCCGCACTCGGGGCAGCGTCGGCTCGCCGTAGCCAGCGAACGCTTCAAGGTGCGCGCCTCTTCGAAGCGACGATGCCGTCCCTTTTTCACAACGACTCCTTCGTCGGACCCGACCAGCGGCCTCGCAGCGATCTCGCCAACGACCGCTCCAGTCTACCTGCCCACCCCACGGATACAGTCGGGCCCGGTGCCGGACGAATTCGACCCTCAGGCCATGCTGGCGCGCTTTCGGGCGCGGGCGGCGGCGGTCCGTGATCGCGGCCTGCCGCCGGTCGAGGGCCCCGAGCGGCGGCGTTTCATGGAACAGGCACAGCTCGACTACATGGACTTCGCCATCCTGGGCGACGCCGAGGCCACCTTGGCCCATGGCATCCTGACCCTGCGGGTGGACCTCCGACCCCCTCAGGAGTCCGCCGGAGAGAGCTAGCCGGGGGCTAGCCGCCGTAGTTCATGCGCGTGTCCTCCATCCGCAACACGTCGCCCGGTCGGGCCGCCTCCACCTCGGCCGGCGCCGCCCCCGCCCCCGTGTCCGTCACCGAGGGCGCAGGTGCCGGCTCGCCGTCTGTCGCCTCGCCGGCGCGCCACGGGGCCCCGATCCCGCAATCGGTGACCTCGCCCACGAAGAGACTGTGGCTGCCGAGGGCCAGCTGGTGGCGTACGGCACACTGAAGCCAGGCCGCGCACTCGGCCAGCACGGGATCGCCCTCGGGGGTCAGCCGAACCGGCTCGCCGTTCATCGTCCCCTCCTGCCGCCCTTCGTCGACGTCGACGGCCTCCTCGGCCACCGGCTTGGCGAACCTGCGCACCACCTGTGGCCGCTGGCGGGGCAGGAGGCTCAGGGCGAACGTCCCGCTCCGGCTGACAAGGACATGGGTGAGGGCGGAGGATTCCACTCCGACGGCCACCAACTTGGGCTCGAGGCACACCTGGGTCACCCAGCTGATGGTCATGAGGTTGCGTCGTCCACCGGCGTTCGAACCGAGGAGGTACAGCCCGGTGGGCAATGCCCACAACACACGGCGGCGCACCCGGTCGTAGACGTGGGGTGGCCGGCCGTCGGGCACGGGGCCCACCACAGCCCCGGCTTCGGGGCTCACGAGGTGGGCGCCAGGGTCGAGATCAGGGCGTCGTAGCGGGCCTCGGCCCGGATGAGCGCCGAGCTCGCCGCTTGCGCCTCCGGCCCGGAGCGGGCCAGGCGTGTTCCCCCGCTGTAGCAGTCGCGCCCGGCATTGGCCGCCGAGGTGTAGGCCTGGGAGAGCAGATCGGTGAGTTGGGTGTCCGGGGTGGGCAGCTGTTGATTGGCGGACAGGGCATCGGTGACCAGGACGTCGCACTGGGTACGACGAGTGCCCGGGCTGTCGCTCGAGAGATCGGTCAACCCCGACAAGTCCCCCGTGAGCTGTTGGGTGCTGGAGCTGAACCCGGCG
>JASHZK010000340.1 GCA_030042575.1 Acidimicrobiales bacterium | reverse complement strand
GAGGTCGACGAGCCAACCTGAGCGCTCGCCGATCCGGACCGTCGTCGGGGTGTCCCCGGGATTGCACACCCGCACCTCGAGCAGTCCGGCCTGTCGGCGGACGGCCGACACCTCGGCTCCCTCGACGACCAGAGCGCTCCCCCGGTTCGTCCTCGTGCCACCTCCTGGGGCGTGCACCACGTCGAGGGGCACCAGCACGTCGTCGGCCAGGGCCCAGGGATCGGCACAGTCCAGGGCCACGGCGTAGGTGCACTGGAGCCGGCGCCCCACCATCTGCAGCCCATCCACCGGGGTGAGCGGGCCGGCCGGCAGCGGGCGATAGGCCATACCCAGTCGCGACAACATCCCGGTGGACCGCAACAGGGTGAGGGCCAAGGTGCGCGCCCGGCGCCCGTCAGGCGTCTCCTCGAGGTCCACCAGCTCGTACTCGCACAGTCCTTCGTGCACCACCGTGAGCCCGCCGGCGGAGACGAACCGCTTGCTGACGAAGGTGGGCAGGCCCAGCTCGTCGACCCGGCCTTCGCTCTCGAGTCCCCGGCGCACCACGGCGAAGGCGCATTCGGCGTCCGAGTGCTCGGCTGGGCGGAGCAGCGGCAGGTGCACGCGCAGGCGGTGGTCGCGGGTGGGGTTCACGAAGCTGGTCGTCACCAGCACGTGTCGGTCCTCGGCGCACAACTCGATGGTGGTGTGCACCGTCACCTGCTCCTCGCCTATGCGAGTCCTGGTGGAGCCGTCGACCGAGCTGGGCCAGCTGTAGCGGGCCACGATGGACACGCGGCCGCGGGCCGGCCCTGGCTCGGATACCGAGGCTTCCACCGAATCGGGACGATCCACGATCCGGTCGTGGGCGGGAGGTGAGTAGTTGTAGGAGTCGCCGTGGTCGCCGCCGTCGACCAGGCGGCCGAGCCCGGCCAAACCGTCGAGGGAGAAGGTGCCCTCCACGGCGTCGACCACCAGCCGGCACAGGCCGTTGCTCATGGCCAGCCCGCCGGCGTCCTCGCGCTCGACGGTCACCGGGTGCTCGAGGTGCTGGGGCTCGAGCGGCTGCCATCCGTAACCGGGTACGACGCCGCTGCGCATCAGCACCCGTCGGACGGGGGGCTGGTCGATGCGGATCCGCACCGGAGACTGGGGCCGGGCCCCCAATCTGGCGTAGAGATCCTGCTTAATGGAGGCGACGGGGACGTCGAAGCGTTCTTCGGTGCCGAAGCTGAGCGTGATGTCGATGCCGGAGTCGTCCTCGTACACGGCGACGTCCTGGATCCAGGTGTGCGTGTCGATCTGGGCCCCGCTGGGCAACAGACCGAGGATGGTCCGCACGGTGGCGGCGTCGAGCGTGAGCGGCCCCAGGCCGCGGGGGATGCCGAAGACGCCGGGCTCCTCGGGAAGCGCCTGGGTCCCGGGAGGAAGCTCCTCGCCCGCCACGATCGTCTCGACGACACCGCTTCGAGGCCGGGCCGAGGGGTTGAGCACCACTGCTCCCGGCTCGGCCAGTGAGCGCGAGAACTGGGCCAGTACCTCGCCGGCGACGTCGTCGGCTATACGGGTCGCCTCGGCGTAGCGGGTGAGCACGGCGTCGGTGACCTCGTCGACCGAGCAGGCGCAGATCGAGTCGTGGGCCGAGTTTCGGATCACCTCTCGCCAGGCCAGGTCGAACAGACGCTGGGGCCACTGATCGGCGCTCTGCAAGAGGGCGGCGTAGGGCTCGGCTCGCCGTTCCAGGGCGATGGCGGCCCGGGCTACCGCCTGCTTGACGTCGACCCGGGTCGAGGCCACGCCCATGAGCACGTTGGCCCTGGCCCCGGAGCGAAGCTCGCCCTTCCACCTCGGCAAGCCCTCGGTGGGTGCGTCGTTGAGGTACTCGGGAAGCGAAGTGACCTGTAGCCGGAAATCGTCCTGCAGCTCGTTGGCCTCGGCCACCACCCGTCCCAGCCACGGCTGGGGCTCTTGATGGTCCGTCCCGTTCATGAGGAGCATGTCGCCCAGCAAGAAGGTGCCGATCTCCTTGTCGTGGTCGGCCACACGCCGGACGAGGGCCTTGGCGTCGTCGGGGATGGAAGAGCCGTTGCTGTACCCGACGACCAGATACTCGGCCCGGACCTGTGACCCGTCGGGCGACTCCCACCAAAAGGCGTTGCGGTCGATGCTCGAGGGCACGCCCCGCCACACGACGGCATGGACCATGCCGGTCTGGGCGAGTAGCTGGGGCATCTGGGCGATGTGACCGAACATGTCTGGCAGGTAGCCCACCTCCATGACTCCGCCGAAGGCGGCCCCCCGTCTGGTGCCCAGCTCCAGGTTCCGTACGATGGTCTCGCCCGACGCCAGGAACTCGTCCATGAGGATGTACCAGGGCCCCATCGAGAGGCGTCCGGAGGCGGCCAGAGCGCGGATGCGCCCCTCGTTCTCCGGACGCACCTCCAGATAGTCGTCCACCACCGCCATCTGCCCGTCGAGCAGGAAGCGGGAGTACGAGGGGTCGCTCTCGAGAAGGTCGAGCAGCCGGTCGAGCATGCCCACGAGCCTCAGGCGGAAGCTCTGGAAAGGCTCGTACCACTCTCGGTCCCAGTGGGTGTGGGGGACGATGGCGACCCGTCTGGCGGGCCTCTTGCGCTCCGACGTCATCCTCTCACCCTGCCTCAGCCGTGGGCCCGTCCTCAACTGGTCCGGCCGTGGCCCGGTGGTCGACGGCCGTAGGCCTCGTCGTCGGATCGGATCACGTGACTGTAGGCCCACTTGGCGCCGCCCAGCTCACGGTACCGCTGGCCTGAGGACCTCCGTCAGAGGGGCCGGGCCGCTGTGCGGCCCGGCCCCTCGCTCGCTTCGTCGTGGCGTGACGTCGCCTTTCGGAGACTCCGTCAGCCGCCCTCGCCGTCGCCGTCGGTGGTGAACACCAGGCAGTGACCGGTGGCGCTGGTCCCGTCGGTGTACTGGGGGTCCACGAACTGGTACTCGGGGTCGGTGAGCACCTCGGGCGTCGCCGTCAGTGATCCCTGGGTCGGGTACATGTTCGTCTCCTTCGGCAGCGGGAAGAAGCCGTTGCTCTTGATGATCGACTGGATCTCCGAGCCGTAGGTGGCACCGGTGGCGGAGTTGGAGTCGACGTCGGAGCTCTCCTGGCAGATGAAGCCGTCCTCACCGATGAAGTTCAGCGCAGCCTGGGGCGACGCCGGAATGTTGCTGTTGGTGCCGTTCGAGTACACGTTGTACAGGTACCGGTCGGTGGGATAGGTGCCGTCCCCGACGGTGGTGGTGTCAGGCTCGATGGGCGTCCCGTTCTCGGTGATCGTCTCGTCGCCGGTTTTGATCACCCCACCCTTGGGCGTCTTGGCCGAGCCGCACTCCCCCTTGGCGCCGTCGCAGGCGGTGTGGAAGTCGCCGTAGGAGAAGTAGTACAGGGCGTCGGCCTCGTCACCGTTCTTCAAGATGCTCGTGATCTCGTCCTGGAAGATGGTGTGCGAGGTGGTGTAGGCGCTGCCCTGGTAGGTCAGTCCCTCG
>JASHZK010000339.1 GCA_030042575.1 Acidimicrobiales bacterium | reverse complement strand
CCTGGCCCGCACCGAGGGCATCTTCGCCGAGACGGCCGGCGGGGTGACCATCGCCACTCTGGCCAAGCTGGCCGCTCGAGGGGTGGTGCGATCCGACGAACGTGTGGTGGCCTACGTCACCGGCCACGGGCTGAAGACGGTGGAAGCGCTGGTGGACTCGACCGGGCCCACAGCCACCATCGCCCCCACCCTGGAGTCCTTCGCTGCCGCGGTGGACATCACTTCCGAGGCCCAGGCCGAGAATCGATGAGCGTCACGGTCCGCATCCCCACGCAACTGCGAACCCTGACCGGGGGGACGGGCGAAGTGACGCTGGAGGGCAGCACCGTGGGTGAGGTGTTGAAGGCCCTCGACACCTCCCACCCGGGCATGGCCGACCGGCTCTTCGACGAGTCCGGCTCACTGCGGCGGTTCGTCAACGTCTTCCTCGACGATGAAGACGTCCGCTTTCTCGACGCCCTCGACACGCCGGTGTCGAACGGTCAGACGTTGTCGATCGTCCCGGCGGTGGCCGGGGGCTGAGGCGCCGGCTCCGGCGTCGTCGAGGTCTCCGCCGGTGCCATGATCGTGGTCGCTTCACGGCGGCCCCGCAGCACTCGGGCGCCCTCGGGCACCCACCACGAGGCCTCGTCGCCTGCTTCGGCCACCACCTCGCCGCTGGCCAAGAGTCGAACCGCCGCGGTCTTGGCCAGCTCGCTCAGGCGCGCCGCTTCGTTCACCGGGTCTCCGATCACGGTGTACTCGTAGCGGTCCCAGGCGCCGACGTTCCCCGCCACCACCGTGCCTCCGGCCACACCGATCCCGGCATCGAGAGCAGGACCGTCCGGGGCGGCGTCCGCCAGCATCCGATGGAGCCGCCGCGCCGCTCGGAGAGCGGCAGCGGCGTGGTCGGGACGAGCCACCGGCACGCCGAACACGCACATCGCCCCGTCGCCCTCGAACTTGTTCACCCAGCCCCCCTCCTCCGTCACCGCTTCCACGACGCGGCCGAAGAATCGGTTGAGAAGGGCCACCAGCTCGTGGGGTGGGCACGACACGGCCAGGGTGGTGGAGCCGATGAGGTCGACGAAGAGGACCGACGCCCGCAATTGACGCCCTCCCAGGGCCACCTCTTCGGAGAGCGCCTGGCGGGCCACGTCCCGACCGACGTGGGCGCCGAACAGCTCGACCAGGCGACGACGCTCGCGCAGCCCCTCGACCATGCGGTTCACGTCGGCTTGGAGGAGGCCGATCTCTCCGGGATCGTCCACTTCCACCTGGACCGACAGGTCGCCCCCCCGCACCGCGTGCAGAGCGCGGCGCACCCCGGACAGCGGCTCGCTCACGGAGGCGGCAGTGGTCGAGGTGACGACGAAACCGGCCAGCAGCCCGATGCCGGCCAGCACCGCCACCGACACGGCCACGCTCACCGCTCCCGTCCCCCGGTGCTCGAAGGGCGTGAGGCCCACCGCCACCAGCGGAACCGCCGACCCCACGACCCAGGCCAGGAGCAGTCGACCACGAATGGCGCCGCCGCCAGCGTCACGTGGCACCCCCTCGAGGGCGGTGACCAGCGCCGGACGGTAGCGCCGCTCGACCAGCAGGTAGGTGATGGCCGTGGTGACCAGCCCGCCGAGGAGGATGCCCACCACCACGTGCACCACCTGCTGACCCGGGTTGCCGACTGCGCCGTTCACGGCCCCGAAGACCACGGCCGCCCCCGCCCACCCGGAGGCCGTCGTGGCCGCCACCCGTCGGGGCACCCCGAGGATCGTCCGGCGGTGCTCCTCGGTGAGCGGTTTGCCCTGGTCCAGGGCTCGGCCCGCCCGGTAGGCGGGACGCATCCACACCAGGCCGACGGGGAGGACGAGGACCATGTAGGCCACGAACACGACGGCCACGGCCACCGCACCCCGGCTGGAGCGGTGCGGGTCGAAGGCGCCGGGGGCCAGGAACTGGAGGTAGAGGTAGACGATCAGGGCGCCGACCAGGTTGGCCAGGACGCTGACCCGGGCCAGGGTGCCACTCATGGCGCCGACGGGCGCACGGGCCGCCGCCGGGGGGCGGCCGGGAGGCTCGACCACGGCGACAGGCTACGACGGGGCGGCCTCCACCCCGTCGGAGACGGGGCCCGGGGCGCCTTGCGCCGCTCCGGCGGCCGTGGTTTGCTCTTAGCACTCGGCACGCTAGAGTGCTAACGAACGCTCGGATGACCGAGCCGGACGCGCTGCGACGGCCCGGCTCCATCCGCTACAGGCACATCACGGAGGACAGACCCCATGCCCAAGCTGATCGCCTTCGACGAGGAGGCCCGCCGGGCCCTCGAGAACGGGATGAACAAGCTGGCCGACGCCGTGCGCGTCACCCTCGGCCCCAAGGGCCGCAACGTCGTGCTGGAGAAGAAGTGGGGCTCGCCCACCATCACCAACGACGGGGTGTCCATCGCCAAGGAGATCGAGCTCGAGGACCCTTGGGAGAAGGTGGGAGCCGAGCTGGTCAAGGAAGTGGCCAAGAAGACCGACGACGTGGCCGGTGACGGGACCACCACCGCCACGGTGCTGGCCTGGGCCATGGTCCACGAGGGGCTGCGCAACGTGGCCGCCGGGGCCAATCCCATGTCGCTGAAGCGGGGCATCGAGGCGGCCGTGGAGACCGCCGTCGACTCGCTCAAGGACATCGCCAAGGAGACCGAGACGAAATCGCAGATCTCGCAGGTGGCCGCCATCTCGGCTGCCGACGGCGAGATCGGGGACATGATCGCCGAAGCCATCGACAAGGTGGGCAAGGACGGCGTCATCACCGTGGAGGAGTCGCAGACCTTCGGCATGGAGATGGACCTGGTGGAGGGTATGCGCTTCGACAAGGGCTACATCTCGCCTTACTTCGTCACCGACCCCGAGCGCATGGAGGCGGTGTTGGAGGACCCCTACCTCCTGCTGGTGGGCAACAAGATCTCGGCTGTCCGCGACCTGCTGCCGGTGCTGGAGAAGGTCATGCAGACGGGCAAGCCGCTCGTCATCGTGGCCGAGGACGTGGAGGGCGAGGCCCTGGCCACCCTGGTGGTCAACAAGATCCGCGGCACCTTCAAGAGTGCAGCGGTGAAGGCGCCCGGCTTCGGCGAGCGCCGCAAGGCCATGCTCCAGGACATGGCCATCTTGACCGGCGGCCAGGTCGTGTCCGAGGAGGTCGGTCTCAAGCTCGAGAACATCGGCATCGACCTGCTGGGCCGGGCCCGCAAGATCGTGGTCACCAAGGACGAGACCACCATCGTCGAGGGCGCCGGCGACGACAACGACATCAAGGGCCGCATCAACCAGATCAAGGCCGAGATCGAGAACACCGACTCCGACTACGACCGGGAGAAGCTCCAAGAGCGCCTGGCCAAGCTGTCCGGTGGCGTGGCCGTCATCAAGGTGGGGGCCGCCACCGAGGTCGAGCTCAAGGAGAAGAAGCACCGCATCGAGGACGCCGTGTCCACCACGAAGGCGGCCATCGAAGAGGGTGTGGTGCCCGGCGGGGGAGTTGCGCTGTTGCGGGCCCAGCAGAGCATCCTCGACCGCGCCGAGAAGCTCGAAAGTGACGAGGCCACCGGGGCGCGCATCGTGGCGCGTGCCGTGGAGGAGCCCCTCAAGCAAATCGCGGTGAACGCCGGCCTCGAGGGAGGCGTCATCGTGGACAAGGTGCGCAACCTGAAGAAGGCCTCCGAGGGTCTCAACGCCGCCACCGGCGAGTACG
>JASHZK010000338.1 GCA_030042575.1 Acidimicrobiales bacterium | reverse complement strand
CGCCTCCCGCCACTGCACGTTCGTAGTCGGCGAGATCTCCGGCGGCCTCGGCCTCTCCCGGTGACCAGTAGCCGGCCATCCGTTCCGTGAAGCGGAGGCCGGGCCGGTCTTGCGGTCGTGGCGGGTTCTCGGGCGCCTCAGCCGACCTCCTCGCCCCGGCTTCGGGCTCGGCGCCGTCCCTACCGGCCACGACGGCGACGGCCCGCTCGGTGAGCGCCGAGATGGTGAGCAAGGGGTTCACGCCCAGCGGTCGCGGGATCATGGAGCCGTCCCAGACGACGAGCCCCTCGTATACCGCCTCACCGGCTGTGCCTGCGAACACCCGGCCCAGGTCGTCGACCACACCGTCCTCGGCCCGATCGGCCATGGCACAGCCGCCGAGGGGGTGAACCGTGATCAGATTGTGATCGATCAAGGAGGACCACAGAGGATTGCGGAGGAACCTCCCTCCATCGGTCGACGCCAACGCCCCCACCACCCGGTTGGCCGACTCGTAGTAGGCGCTCGTCCCCGCCCCGGGCCAGTGGACGCGCAGCTCGTCACCGTCGAGGGTGAGCGTCCCCTCGTCTTCGTCGTGGCCCATGACGAGGAGCGTGAGCAGATGCTGGGCCATCCCCTTCCGGCCATGGGTCAGGATGCTGCGCAGGGAACGGAGCGGACCGCCCCCCTGGCGTAACCACGGGGGCACGGTCTGGGGCGCCAGCTGCAGGGGCAGCAGCCCGGCCACGGCGCCGGGCACGACAGCGTCCTCGATGATCACGCCCTCCTCCAAGGGACGTCCCTGGCGCCGGTCGACCACCGACGTGATGCACGGCCCCGACGGGTGCTCGGGGTCCGGAGCTCGATGGCCGGCGCCGATGGCCCGCACCTTCGTCTTCTTTCGGTACGAAAAGGCGAGCACGTCGCCGTTGCCGGTGAAGTGCCGGCCCAGCTGGTGCGAGAGCACGAGTCCCCGCCGGCCGGAGCGCAGCAGGATGGCGGTGGTGCCCAGGGAGCCGGCGGCCAGCACGACGAGATCGGCGGTGACCGCCAGCAGCGGGGCGTCGAAACGCTCCCGTCCCACTCCGAGGGGCTGGGCCCGAACCACCCACCGCCACGACGGGGAACCGTCCTGCGCTCCGTCCCCCGACAAGGCCAGGCGCTCCACCCAGCGCACCTCCAGTTCGGTGAAGATCTCGGCACCCCGGCGTCGGGCCTCGGGCAGGTAGTTCATCAATAGGGTGTTCTTGGCACCCACGTTGCAGCCGGTCACACAGTCGCCACAGCCGGTACAGGCGTCCTGGTGGACACCGGCGGCGTTCGGCCCGGCCGTGAACGTCACGTTGATCGGCGTCGGCGTCCACGGGTCACCACCAGCGGCGCGGCGCAGCACCTCCATCTTGGCCAGGGGCGGGAACGACTCCGGGTACGTCGTGGGCGCGAGCATCGCCTCCGCCCGCTCGAACCCCGCCTCCAGGCCGGCATGGTCGCGGCGCAGGGCCTGGGGCCACACTTCGTGGCTGAAGATCCTCGGATCGGGTCGTAACGAGACGTTGGCGTTGATGAGGGAGGTCCCGCCGAGGCCACAGCCGGACAGGACGTTCATCTCACCACCCACGTGGAACCAGTACAGGTTCCGGGAGTCCCCCGTGGCGCCGAGGTGGCTCGTCATCTGGACCTCACGCCTGGCGGCCTCGGTCGTCGCCGGGAAGTCGCCGGGATGGATCTCGCGCCCCCGCTCGAGCACGGCCAGGCGGCGGCCCGCGCCCGCCAGGCGACAGGCGGCGATGCTGCCGCCGTAACCGGACCCCACCACGATCACGTCATAGTGCTCTTCGAGCTCGTGCACAGGCGAGGACAGCCGGTTCACCGTCGCCCGCCATGCTCGAGCTCGTCTGTCTGGGTGCGCAGCCGGTGCTCGAGCTGTCCCCGGCGCTCGCACTGGCTCGCCGCCGCCGCCTGGGCCAGGGCCAACCACGGGTCGCGCCCCGGGTCGACCAGCTCCCGGAGCTCGCCGACGAGGGGGTTGTCCTCCTCCCCCGGCAGTGTCTCGAGTCGAACGGCCGCCGGACCTGTCCCCTGGTCGTAGACACGAAGAACGGCGACGTCGAGCCGGTCGTCGACGAGCACGACCGATGCCCCCTTGTTCGGCTCGGGTACCGGCGAATCGACCACCCAGCCGCCGGTGTTCACGACGGAGACCGACGGTGCCAGCCTGGCGACCGTTCGTGTCTCGGTAAAGGGCTTGTGGGTGTGACCGAAGACGAAGACGGCCTCTCGGGGACTCCCCACCTCCTCACCGACCTGCTTGGCCACCGGGCCCGACAGAAAGTCGCGCAAGCCCGAGTCCGCCGTGTCGCTCAGCACGTCGGCGACGTGGCGCTCTCGCTTGAACGACCGCTTGAGCAGCTCGCCGAGCGCCTCGGCGGCGAAGAGCCCTTCGAGGTGGTGACGAAGGTGGCCTTCCGGACGACGGGCGATAGTACGGCGAATGGCCGCCAGCTCGGCCTCGATGGCCTCCTCGCTCTGGAGCGACTCGTACAGCCCGCGCGCCACCGTCGAGAAGCCGGCGGCGTCACCCATCGACGACCAGAAGAAGTCGATCCAGGGGCCGTTGTGGGCCTCGAGGGACTCCAACGAAGGGGATCCCGGCGTCCCACGCCCGAACACGGCCGTGAGGCCCGACATGGCCCGGTACAGCGGTTCGATGAAATGGCCGTGGGAGAGGACGACGACCCGTTCGCCCGACGCGCTCGCCATTCCGACGTTGGGATAGCTCTGCTCGACAGAGACCTTGGCACCGGTCTCGGCCCTCGACGCCAGCAGCTCGATGAGGCGGTCGCGCACGGGGAGGCGCTGGTGCGCCGGCAGGAGCGACGTGACGTAGGCCTCCGGAGGAAGCTCCTGGGCCGCCGGGAGCGTCTCGATGTGGTCCAGGTACCACTCCCCACGAGCGCGTCTCCACAAATGGTGGTCGTGGTTCCCGGGTACGAACCGCAGGAGTGGCGAGACAGCCGCTCCCACCTCGCCGGGCCGCAGGCCCCGCACGAGGTGAGCGAACGTCGCCGCTGCCTGGTCGGTCGAGCTGAGGGCGAGCTCGAAGAGGTCGCCCAGGATGACGAGCTCCGGGGGGTCACCCGTCGGAGCCAGAGTTCGCAGACCGTCGCACAGGGCGGTGAGAACCGGTGAGGGCACCGACTTGTCCACCGACTCGCCGTCAACTGCCACCGCGGTGAGAACGCTGTTGAGGGCACCAAGGTGCAGATCGGACAGACACACCCATCGGACGCCCATGCAAACCCCCCGACCGGCCACCGGCTCGCCTCGCCACGCGGCGCCCATCGTCGAGACGCCCATGGGCCGAACGTCAACCGGTGAGGCGGCCGGGCAACGAAGTCCCGAGCCCTCGGCCTGGCCCGCTCACCAAGCCTTTACATGTGGCAGCTGACCGTAGCAGTCCATCGGGCACGGCGCCCACGGACCAGGGGAAGGCACCGGGTCTGGTCGATCACGAAAGCGACGCCAACGCCTCCCCGGCCCGGTGCTCGACGAGGGCGTAACCGCATTCGCCGGCGACAGAACGGGCCTGCTCGAGGAGGCTGCGTCCCCGCCTGTGGTCCGCCTGACCACCGCGCTCGGCCAGCATCCTTCCCCATGCCAGCTGGTTGGCCGCGGCGTAGAACCGCATCGCCCCGCGACTGGTGAGCTCGGCGGCCTCGGCGAAATGGGCCTCGGCTTCGTCGTAACGACCGAGCACGGTGGCGAGGCCACCGAGCGACCAGGAGGTGGGGAAGTACCCGAGCGTCCCGATGAACGGGATCTGACCGCGGTGGGGGGCGAGCAGGTCGTACAGCCGCTGGGCCGGGACGGCGGCGCCCAGCTCGGTGGCGACCAGGGCATAACCGGTCATCCCGATGAGCCATACGAAGTCGAGGGGCAATGAGGCGAAGCCGTCGGTAGCCCCCCGGTCGAGGATGGCCAAGGCCGTGGCGTGATTACCGGCATCGAGATGGGTGGCGGCCAGGATGGCGCGGAAGGCCGGCAGGCCGGGGTTGTCGGTGACAGCCTGGTCGACAAGGCCCACCAGTTCGCCCAGACGTCCCTGCTCCATGCGAGCGAACATCACCTGGGACCCGAAGACGGTGAAGGCGTCCGGCTGCCCGCTTTCTGTGCCCACTGACACAGCGGCATTGGCCATCTCTTCGGCTCGTTCCGGATCTCCGGCCATCAACGCCATGCCACTTTCCTTGAACAACGTCATCCAGGTGAGCGTCGGCTGACGAAGTCGGTCGCTCAACTCCCGCATGCGCCCCATGGAAGCGTCGGCCGTGACGAAGTCGCCCGCTTGAATGGCGTTGATCTGACGCTGGCTGTGGACGTGGTAGAGCACTTCCGGATCGCCCAGGGTCTCGGCCAGGGCCACGGCCTCTCTCACGTCGGCCCGGCGCTCGCCCAGGAGCGAGGGGATCTGGAGGGGGTTGTCGAGCAGGCTCAGCACCTGGACGAGGGTGGCCCCATCGCCCAGTCGCCGGGCCATGGTCTTGGCCTCGGTGGCCAGAGCCCGACGCCGTTCCAGGGGCCCGAAGCTCAGTTCCGAGCACAAGGTTCCCAACAGGAGAGCCCGCTCGGGGCTGTCGTGGCCGCCCACGACATCGAGCGCTGCTTCGAGCACGGCGATCTTCTCTGTGTCGACGACGCCGCTGGCGCTGAACCAGCCGCGAGTGTTGGCCAGGGCGGCATTGACCAACCGGTCTGTCGCATCGAGCGCCTGGGCCCGCCGAGCGGCGTCGAGAAACGTCTCCCGGGAGCCGGCTACTCCGGCCTGCCGCTGGGCCTGCCCGAGGCTCACACGGAGGTCGCAGGCCAGGAGCGGCTCACCCTGGGTGGCGAGCTCGACCAGGCGGAGCGCCTGCGAGAAATGACGGACCGCCTCGTCGGGGGCGAGTGCCACCAGGGCGACCTCGCCGGCCCGGCGGGCATAGGTCATGGCCTTGCCGGCGTTGGCAGGCTGGGGCGCGTGGTACCAGTGGTGGGCGAGCTCGCCCACCCTCTCGCCGGGATGGCCGTCGGTGACGGTTTCGATGGCCTCGGCCACTCGCCGGTGAGCGCGGGCCCGGCGTGTCGCCCCCAGCTCTTGATAGAGGGTGTGCTGAATGAGGGCGTGGGAAAAGTGATAGCGACCGGGAGCACTGGCGACCTCGGCCACCAGCGCAGCCGTGGCCGCCGAGTCGAGGACGTCGAGCACCTCGTCCTCACCGAGTTCTGTCAGGCGCGCCAACAGATCGAAGTCGAACTCCCGGCCGATCACCGCCGCCATGGGGAGGACCTCGCTGACGGTCGGACCCAGGCGCGCCACCCGGGAGCTGATGACCAGGCGGAGACTCTCGGGCATGGCCATGGTGTCGAGGGCGGCCGATGCCGTCCATCGACCTGTGTCGTCCCGGTAGATGGCGCCTGTCTCGGCCAGATGGCGGAGCACCTCCCACACGAAGAACGGGTTCCCGTCGGTCTCGCGGTACAGCGCTTGGGCAAGGTCTATCCCGTCGTCGTCGAGATCGTGTCCTGCCGCAGCCTGCACGAAGGCGACCACTTCGGCGTCGTCGAGTCCCGACAGCGTGATATGGCTCACTCCAGGCTCGCGCCGGACACCGACGAGCGCCTCGCTCAGCGGGTGGGAGCCTGAGAGCTCGTCCTGGCGATAGGTGGCGACGATGAGGATCCGCTGGCCCGTCGTGTTGGCTATGACGTGGCGCAGCAGCTGCAGGCTGGGCTTGTCCGCCCATTGGAGGTCGTCGACCACAACCATGACAGGCGAGTCTCGGGAGACTTGGTCGAGCAACCCGACGACGGCACTGAAGAGAAGGTACCTCTCGGTGTCGGGCCCCGTGCTCTGGAGAGCGGGTAGTTCGCCGAGTCGTTGGAGCAGGACGGGGACGAGCTTGGCCAGCTCAGCGCCGAACCTGTCCACGTGGACCCGTAGGAGATCCTCGGGAGCGTTGGTGACGTAGTGCGACACCGCTTCGACGAAGGGCCCGTACGGGGTGGCCAAATCCTGGTCGCAGCGGCCGAGGAGCACGACGGCCCCCGCCTCGAAGGCTGAGCGGGCCGCCCGTGTGGCGAGCGTGGTCTTGCCGATGCCGGGTTCTCCCGATATCAGGACGATCTCACGTCCATCGCCCACGGAAACCCGTTTGAAGGCGTCGGCCAGCAATGCCAATTCGCTGTCACGGCCGATCACGCCGATCTGCGGCGTTGTGTCCAGGCGGGCGGGCGGCGGCAAGGCCGCCTCTACGGGGACGAGGGGCTCCCAGCCGACGTCCAAGGCGGCGATCGGCTCGGGCAGGCCTTTGAGTTCGAGCCTTCCCTGAAAGGTGAAGGTATGTGGGCAGTGTCGGCCGGCCAAGGCGCGGACGATGCCAGCCACGAGGATGTGACCTCCGTCAGCGCGCCCGCACAGCCGCGACGCCTCGATCACGGGCTCTCCGAAGTAGTCGTCTGCTTCTCGGACCACTTCCCCGGCACTGATCCCGACCCGCAGTAACAGCGACAGCTCGGCGCTCGTGTTGTGCCGACCGACCGCCTGCTGCATGGCCACGCCACAGGCCAGGGCGGACAGGGCGCTGGTGAACACCACCATCACGCCGTCGCCCAGGGTCTTGACCTCGGTGCCCCCGGTGGCGGCGATGGCCTGACGCAGTGAAGAGAAATGGTCCCGGCGCAGCTCGTCGGCGGCTTCCAGGGTGAGCCCGGACGCCAACTCGGTCGAACCGACCAAATCGGTGAAGAGGACCGTGATGTTCTCGGTGGCAGCCACCGTCCCTCCTGCGACCACGCTCCACACCAGAGATTAGGCGAAACAGCAGTTGGGCGCGGCACGAGGGTGCCGCGTTCCGGGAAGAGAACCGGGCCGGCTCCGCCCCCGGGCTATGTCCGGGAGCGGGCGGCTCGGCCGGATCGTGCGGTCGGTGGCAACGGCTCAGACAGGCGAGCGGAGTCGAGGGGAGGTGCTCACCTGGCGCACGGAGGCCGCTCCGAGGAAGACCATGAGCCGAATGCACCACCACCCCGGGTCGACCTCGCCCGGAGCCAGGCTGAGCCGGCTCGAGGTCGGGATGGCGTGGTGGTTGTTGTGCAGGCCCTCACCGACGGCCACCCAGGCCAGCCACCGATTGTTGGTGGCCCGGTTGTCGAATGGCCGCCGACCCCACCGATGGCCCACGGCGTTGATGGCTCCATTGGCAAGGAGGTAATAAGCCGTGTGGACGACGGCTGCCACAACGGCCAGCTCCCACCCGAGGAGCAACACCAGCAGGCCCATCCCCAGGCCGAGGCCGAGATAGGCACGGTCGAACAGCAGCTTGTCCCAACGGTCAACCGGAATGTCGCGCGCGTAGCGGGCCACAACAGCGGGATCACGGGCCGCCTTGCGGTAGAGGCCGGCATTGGTGAACTGCACCCGGGCGTATCCCAGCACGATGGGTGAATGTGGATCACGAGCGGTGTCGGCATAGGCATGGTGCATGCGGTGCACCGCCACCCACTGGCGGGGCCGCATTCCCGTGAGCATCCAGGTCGAGAACCGGCCGGCCCCACGGGCCCAAGGGGACAGGCGCAGTGCCCTGTGCGACAGACACCGGTGGAGGTAGACGGTCGACACCAACAAGGCGAGCTGGGCGATCAGCAGCCCGACGACGACCGCGCCGAGAACCGACACCGATCTCAGCTACTCGGCCGAGAAGTCGTGATGGCCCGAGGCAAGGACCAGCAGGCCGGTTGGGGATCTCGCCCATCTCCCGGCCGATCTCCCGGCCTGCCCCCGGAATCTCCCTGCATGCCGGGGACCGACTCCTCTGTAGGTGGCCCATCGACCGAACATCGACGAGATCCTTGTTCGTGGGGGACGACACAATCAAGTTTGCGATTCACCCGAGCGCACGGTGTTCGAGATGCAGCGACGTTCGGCGCTGAGAGCGCGAGGACCGTCGGGCGGCCTCTGAGGACCGGTCGTGTCCTCCCCCGCCTTCGAGGTCGGGCGGAAGCGCCATGCGCCTCGAACCGGCTAGTGCCGGACGTCAGCCATCCGCAGCAGGAAAGCGGCGTTGTCCCCGAAGAAGCCGGCCGACTCCTCCTCGGGAACGAGGTCCACACCGGCGTAGTCCTCGATAGCCGTGCTCGTCCCTTCGGTGTGGGGATAGTCGCTGCAGGCCATGAAGACGTCCCCGGCCTGGGCCATGAGCCGGCGAGGCATCTCGTACGAGAAGGCGGCCACCCGGACCTGGCGACGGAAGTACTCACTGGGTGGGCACGAAAGCCCGGTGGACTCTCCGTTGAAACGGGCCGTGTGGCGATAGCCGCCGTCCATCATCTGCAGGTGCTGGGCAACCCAGCGGGCCGAGAGCTCCATCACCCCGAACCGCAGGTCCGGATGTCGTTCGAGCACGCCGTTGAGGATGAGGTCGCTCAGGGCCAGAGCGGCTGCTGTCCAGATGAAGACGACGCTCATGGGGTTGATGCCGCCTTCGAGGTCCTCGCCGTACCAGGCCTCGTCGAACGGCCGGGTCTGGTTGGCCACGTGGAACACGGGGGTGATCCCATGAGCGGTGAAAGCCGCCCACACCCGGTCCAGCTCTGGGTGGGAAAGTGGCT
>JASHZK010000337.1 GCA_030042575.1 Acidimicrobiales bacterium | reverse complement strand
CACGAGGTGCGCGGCGCCGTGGTGCGTGGCGACGGGCGCGGCGGCACCCTGGGCGTGCCCACGGCCAACCTCGTCGTGCCGGCGGAGGTCGCCCTCCCGTCCGAGGGTGTGTACGCCTGTTGGTACCGGCGTCCCGACGGGCAGCGCCATCGAGCCGCGGTGAATTACGGGAGGAGGCCGACCTTCTACGGCCAGGGCGGACAGCTGGTGCTGGAGGCGCACCTGCTCTCCTTCGTCGGCGACCTTTACGGCGAAGCCGGTCGGCTCTCGTTCGTCGAGCGCCTGAGAGGGGAGCGTCGCTTCGACTCGGTGGAGGACCTGACGGCCGCCATGCGGGAGGACGTCGAGCGAGCCGACGCTGTGCTCGAGGCCGACACGACTTGAGCGCCGGATCGAGGGATACGCCCGAGGACGACGTCCTCCAGCGTGACCACCTCCAGTACCTCGCCCATGCACGCCCGTACCGCCATCCACACCTCGCTCAGATGGACGGCCGCCCCCCGGTACGCCGTTTCTTCGGGGCGCAAGCCCCGCACCTGGGCCAGCGGCCCGCCCAGGACCTCCATCACGTCGGCCAGGGTGATGGCGTCGGGCCGGTGGGCCAGGCGGTAGCCACCTTCCGGCCCCCGCTGGCTCACCACGATCCCCGCGATGCGCAGGTCGTTGAGGATGGCGCCCAGGAATTTGGCAGGCAACCCCTGAGCCAGGGCTAGGTCGTCGGTCGTGGCTGGCCGGCCCCGCTCGGCCATGGCCAGCAGGGCCTGCAATCCGTAGTCGACCTTGGCTGGGACCAGCACGTCGAGGACCTCCTCCTCGGCGCTACCCGATGTGGCCCGTGACGTAGGCCTGGGTGCGCGGCTCTTTCGGTGATCGGAAGACGTCGGCCGTCGATCCGAACTCGACCAGCTCGCCCACCCGGTCATCTCCGAGCAGAAACACGGCGGTGTCGTCAGCGACCCTGGCCGCCTGGAACATGTTGTGGGTGACCAGCACCACGGTCACGTAGGCCGAGAGCTCGCTGATGAGGGTCTCGATCTTGCCGGTGGCCACCGGGTCGAGCGACGAGCACGGCTCGTCCATGAGCAGCACCTCGGGCTCGACGGCCAGGGCGCGGGCAATGCACAGACGCTGCTGCTGGCCACCGGACAACCGCAGGGCCGGATCCCGTAGGCGGTCCTTGACGATGTCCCACAGGGCGGCCTGGCGCAGGGCGGCCTCGCCCGCTTCGGCCAGCAGCGACTTGGAGCGCACCCCGTTGAAGCGCAGGCCGGAGACGACGTTGTCGAAGACGCTCATCGTCGGGAAGGGGTTGGGACGTTGGAAGACCATCCCCACCCGGCTGCGCACCAGTTCCGGGGAAGTGCCTGCACCGTAGACGTCCAGATCGCCCAAGTGGACGGTCCCGGTGACCGTGCCGCCGGTGTGATCGTGGAGCCGGTTGACGGCGCGCAGGATGGAGGTCTTGCCGCACCCGGATGGGCCCACCAAGGCGGTCACACGGTTGGCCCCCAGAGCCAGCGAGGCCTGGCGCACGGCCACGTGCTGGCCGAAGGACACCGTCACGTCCTCGAGCGTCACCGCCGGCGCCGGCGCGGCGCCGGCGGCCGGTCTCGGGGTCACCAGGTGGGCCGGGTCGGCATCCTGGGCCAGGTGGGTGGCCAGGGTGGCCGTGGTGTGGTCCGCTCGGGCGGCGCCATCGGGTTCGTGGACGGGGTTCATCGCACCCTGGCCTTTCGGTTGAGGTAACCGGCCCAGCTTCGAGCCAGCACCGACGCCACGATCACCAGGGCCAAGAGCACGAACGCCGTTCCCCACGCCGTCTGCTGGGCCGACGGATAGAGCTGGGTGGCGTTGTCGTAGATGGTGAGCGGCATGGCCGACATCGGCGAAGTGGGTCTGAACACGTAGAACTGACTGCCGAAGATGGTGAAGATGAGCGGCGCCGTCTCGCCGATGGCCCGGGCCATGGCCAGGAGGTTGCCGGTGACGATGCCCGGAAGCGCCGTGCGCAGCACCACCGAGCGCACCACCCGGGGGCGCCGGCTGCCCAGAGCCAGGCCGGCCTCCCACAGGTCCAACGGGACGGTGGACATGGCCTCCTCGTTGGCCCGCACCATGATGGGCAGCATGAGCACGGCCAGGGCGAAGCTCCCGGCCAGACCGCTGTAGCCGATGGTGAGGACGAGCAGGGCATAGGCGAAGACGCCGATGGCGATGGAGGGGGTGCCGGTGAGCACGTCGGCGACGAAGCGCACCACCCCGCTGAGCTTCCCGGGCCGCTCCACCACGAAGAGGGCCGCCGCCAGCCCGACCGGCACGGCCATGACCATGGCCAGCCCCACCACGATGACGGTGCCCACGATGGAGTTGCCGATGCCGTTGCCGGGGATTCCCTCGGGTGTGGGGGTGTGCACCAGGAAACCGAGCGACAGGGCCGGCAACCCCCGGGCCACGATGTAGAAGACCAGGCTGACGAGGGGCGCCAGCGACAGGCACAGTGCACCGACGCACAGCGTCGTGCACACCCGGCCCAGCCGCCGGCGGCGCTCGAGGCGTCGACGGGCCTGCTGGCGGACCAGCTCACGGCGCCACGAGGCGGTGACGGGGGGGCCGAGGGCCGAAGGCACCGTCGTCACAGGCGTATCTCGGAGTCGGCCGGGGCTGGCGGGTTGCCCGAGGCGCCGCCGCCACCGGCGGGGCCCCGGGGCGGGACCGGGGGGGTGCGGGCGCGCATGAGCAGTTGCCCCCCGGCGTTGACCACGACGGAGATCGCCAGCAGCACCACCACGAGCGCCACCACACCGCTCTTCTGCAAGGTGCCGGGGAGGGCCTCGCTGAACGAGTTCACGATGGCCGAGCCCAACGTCGATCCCGGCGACAACAGCGAGTGGGGCAGGGCGGTGTTGTTGCCCACCACCATGGTCACGGCGATGGCCTCGCCCATGGCCCGGCCCATGGCCAAGGTGACGGCCGCCCGGATGCCGCGTCGGGCGCCCGGGACGACCACTCGCCGCGCCACCTGCCAGCGGGTGGCGGCCAGCGCCATGCCCGCCTCGCGGTCGGCCAGTGGGACCCCGGCCATGGACAGCCGGCTCAGGGCCACGATGGTGGGAAGGATCATGATGGCCAGGACCACGCTGGCCAGGAGGATGCTCGCCCCCAGGGGCGGACCGTGGAAGAGGGCGTCGAGGACCGGGACGTGTTTCAAGAAGGGCTCGACGTCACGGGCGAAGAGGGGGTTGAGGATGATGAGGCCCCAGAGCCCGACGACGATGCTCGGGACGGCAGCCAGGAATTCCACCATGGCCTGGAGCGGGGCAGCCAGCCACCGAGGCGCCAGCTCGGCCAGGAGCAGCGAGGTCCCCAGGCCGACGGGGATGGCGAGGGCCAGGGCCACGGCCGTGGTCAGAAGGGTTCCGACGATGAAGACACCGGCGCCGTACTCGCCCACCGCCGGCCGCCAGCCCCGCCACAAGATCGAGATGCCCATGTGACCCAGGTCGGCCGCCGATTCCTGCAACAGCGTCACCACCAGGGCCACGAAGACGACGCCGAAGACGGCTGCCCCGCCCCAGCGCAGGCCGGCGTAGAGGCGCCCGTTTCCCCTGAGCCGGTTGCGCTCCAGGCTCTGTCGGATCCCCGGGACCCCAGCCGGGCCGGCGCACAGGTCCGCCGTCGCCACAGGCGTCACGAGGAGAACAGCGGCGTCCCGGTGGCGTCTTTCAGCTGGAGGAGCGTGGTATGGGCCACGGTCCGGACGTTGGCGGGGAGCGGCGCGTACCCAAGGGCGGAGGCATAACGCTGGCCCCGCGTCGTCACCCAGTCGAGCAGCTTGCCGAGGGCGATCCCGATCTGGGTGTCGGTCTGGTGTTGGTAGACGATGGTCCAGCTGAAGTTGGCCAGGGGATAGGTGCCGTGGCCCGGCTCGTTCACGATGTTGAAGTTCTGGGCGCTGAGGGCGGTGGCGTGGTGGCCGGCGGCGGCGATGGAGCTGTTCGAGGGCAAGACGTACGTGCCGGCCTTGTTGAGGAGGGAGGCCACGTCGAGACCGTCCTGCACGGCATAGGAGTAGGCCACGAAGCCGATGGCGCCCGGGGTCTCCTTGACGTAGTCGGCGACACCCGAGTTGAGTTGCTCGCCCACCCCGACGTCCGCCTTGGGCCACGATTCCGACGCCTTGGACGTGCCGATGGCGCTCACCCATGCCGGCACGGTGTCGATCAGGTACTGGTCGAGGTCATAGCCCGGGCCCGAGGAATCGGCTCGGTGCACCGGGACCACGGCCTCTCCCGCCGGGATCGAGGAGTCGACGGTGTGCCAGTCGGTGACGGTGCCCAGGTAGATCCCGGCGATCTCGGCCGGCGTGAGCTTCACGTGGTCGGCCGCTCCCGGCACGTTGTAGGCCAAGGCCACCCCGCTCAGATCGACGGGGACCTGCAGGACGGCGCCGCCTTGCGCCTTGGCCTGGTCGGCGGCGGTCATGGGGACCTCCGACTGGCCGAAGTCCACAGCCCGGACCTCGAGGTCGGAGATTCCCACCGAGCTGCCTGCCGGCGAGTAGTTCACGCTGACGGCGTGGTTGGACAGGCCGTACTCGTAGAAGACGCGGGTCAGGAATTGCTGGGCCGAGCTGGCCCCGGCCCCGGTGAGGGCGGCGGCCGGGGTGGAGAGGTCGGCTGCCCCTCCGAGAACCCCTCCGGTGGTGGTGGGGGCATGGGTCGTCGGCGACGGCGAAGGGGAGGACGAGCACCCGGCGGCGAGGGCGGCAAGGGTCAGGGGAACCAGGAACAGGAGTCGTGGAGTGCGCATGTTGGGTCCTTCTCTCTAACTCGCCCATTCTCTGTTATA
>JASHZK010000336.1 GCA_030042575.1 Acidimicrobiales bacterium | reverse complement strand
CTGGGCCGGCCCTTCTGGGTCGACGACGCGCTCTTCGACATCGACCGTCATCTCCACCGTGTCGAGCTCGGGCCCCCCGGCGACGAGCGCTCGCTGGCGGAGGCTGCCGGTGCCGTCGCCAGCCGGCCCCTCGAGCGCGACCGGCCTTTGTGGGAGATGTGGGCGGTCGAAGGGTTGGCGGACGGCCACGTCGCCCTCATCGTCAAGATGCGTCACAGCACGATCGACGGTGTCTCGGGTGCCAACTTGATGGGCCGTCTCTTCCAACTGCAACCGAGGGCCGGTTCCGTGCCTGCATCCCTCGGGCCGTGGCGCCCCCGACGGCAACCCGGTCAGATGGCATTGCTCGGCCGCAGCCTGCAGGGTCACCTCGAGGCGCCGGTGGACATGGCCGGGCTGGTTCCCAGAACCGCTCGGCGCCTGGGTGTCCTCCTGTGGCGCCGGGGGCGGCCGAGAGGCGGTGGACCGGCGGCGACCAGGCCGTTCACGGCACCGAGGGTGTCGTTCAACGCCACCATCACAGGACGCCGCTCCGTCGCCTTCTCCGACGTCTCTTTGGCCGACGTCAAGAAGGTGACCGAAGCCCATGGCGTCACGGTCAACGACGTGGTGACGGCGGTGGTGGGTGGCTCGCTGCGACGCTACCTGTTGGACCACGGGGAGTTGCCGCACCAGGCGCTCATCGCCGCCGTGCCCGTCTCCGTGCACCGAGAAGCGGCGGACGCAAAAGGCGTCACCAAGGTGTCGGTCATGTTCTCGAATCTGGGCACCGACATCGAGGATCCCGTGGCCCGACTGCGGGTGGTGGCCGCCGCCAACGCCCGGGCCAAGGACGTCCAGCGGATGGTTGGCGCCGACACATTGGTGCAGTGGGCACAGCACTTCTGGCTCAACGGCCTCTCCCTCGGTGCACGTCTGTACTCGGACCTGCACCTTGCCGACCACCATCCCGTCGTCCACAACCTGGTGCTCTCGAACGTGTTCGGTCCGCCCATCCCCCTCTATCTGGCCGAGGCCCGCTTGGCGGCCATCTATCCCCTGGGCCCGATCATGGACGGGGCCGGACTCAACGTGACCGTCATCTCTCGAGAAGACCGCATGGGGTTCGGTATCGTGAGTTGTCCCGACCTCGTACCCAGCGTGTGGGACCTGGCCGACGCCGTTCCCGAAGCACTGGGAGAACTGGTCGGAGGCCGGCCTTCAGCCCGCTGACACATCGGCTCCCGGGTGCTCGGGTTGCCCGACGGGTGATGAGATCTGTCCCCCCGCCTCTCGATGGGGGGAACCGGCGTGTCGATGGGGGGAACCGGCGTCTCGATTGGGGGAGATCGTCCTCCCCTGGCCGTTGGAGGGCACCGGGAGGCCGGCCAGGGTATAGATCTCGGCGCCTTCGACGGTCTCCTTGGCGACGAGAGTGTCGGCCAGCCGGTCCAGGACGTCACGGTGCTCTTCGAGGACGGACACGGCCCGAGCCTCGGCACCGCGGACGATCTTCTGCACTTCGGCGTCGATGGCTGCTTGGGTACTCTCGGCGAAAGGCCGGCTCGACAGGCCAGGGCCGTCACCTCCGAGATACACAGATCCTCCCGACGGATACCCGATGGGGCCGAGGGAGGAGGACAGCCCGAACTCGCGGACCATCTTGGTGGCCAGGTCGGTGGCCTTGGCCAGATCGTTGGCCGCACCTGTGGACCCTTGGCCGAAGACGACGAGCTCGGCGGCGCGTCCTCCCAGATAGACGGCCAGGGTGTCGAGGAGGTAATCCTCACCGTAGAGGTGATGCTCCACGAGCGGCAGCTGTTCGGTGACGCCGAGCGCCTGGCCGGCGGGGAGGATGGTGACCTTGGCCACCGGGTCCGCCTTGGCCGAGTAGGCGGCGACCAGCGCGTGTCCGGACTCGTGGACGGCCACCGAGTGTTTCTCTTCGGGCAAAAGGACGTTGGAGCCCTCGCGCCGGCCGAGAATGATGCGGTCTCGGGCGGCGTCGAAGTCGGAGCTGACGATCATGGTGCGCCCGGCGCGCACGGCATGGATGGCCGCCTCGTTGACCAGGTTGGCCAGGTCGGCCCCAGAGAAGCCCGGGGTGCCCCTGGCCACCACGTCCAGGTCGACAGCGGGGTCGAGCTGCTTGCCCCGGACGTGGACGCCCAGGATGGCCAGGCGATCGGCCAGCGTCGGCAAGGGGATGATCACCTGACGGTCGAATCGGCCCGGGCGCAGCAGGGCGGGGTCGAGCACCTCGGGCCGGTTGGTGGCGGCCAGCACGACGATGCCCATCGAGGGTTCGAAGCCGTCCATTTCCGCCAGCATCTGGTTGAGGGTCTGCTCTCGCTCGTCGTTGGAGACGATGGCGTTGGAGCCTCCCCGACGCTGCCCGATGGCATCGATCTCGTCCACGAATATGATCGCCGGGGCCCGCTTGCGCGCCTCTTGGAACAGGTCGCGCACTCGGGCGGCACCAACGCCGACGAACATCTCGATGAAGCTCGAGCCGGTGACGGAGAAGAACGGCACCTGTGCCTCCCCGGCCACGGCCCGAGCGAAGAGGGTCTTCCCGGTTCCGGGAGGCCCGACCATCAATACGCCCCGCGGGGCGACAACACCCGCGCTGGCATAGCGGTCGGGGTGCTGCAGGAAATCGACCACCTCCCGGATCTCGACCTTGGCCCCCTCGTAACCGGCCACGTCGGCGAAGGTGGTGCTCGGCCTTTCCTCGTCGAAGACCTTTGCCTTGGACCTCCCCGCTCCAAATGCTCCCTGGAGGCCGCCCGAGCCTCTCTTGGAGAGCCGAAACCAGAACCACCCGATGATGAGGAACGGAAGCAGCAGGACGACCCACGACAAGACGGTGTCGGCGAACGAGGTGCCGCTCGAGGTGGCCGAGATCTGCACTCCCGACGACTCGAGTCCGGAGAGGAAATTCTCGCCGGCTTGGGGCGGAATGGTGGTGGTGTAGTCGTTTCCGTTGCGAAGCGTGCCGCTGGCGCTTCCGCTGGTCGTGATGGTGATGTTCTTGACCTTGTGGGCCGAGACGTCGTTCAGGAACTTGGTGAAGCTGAGGGACACCGTCGGCGTGGGTTTGGTGGCCGGCGTGAAGAAGAAGAGCACGACGAAGAGAGCCAGCGCGATGAGCCACAGCCAGTGACGCCACTGGGGCGGCGGGGGTTGGGCGGTGGGCGCCCCTTTTTCCGGAGTGGGCGGCGAAGACGCGTTCCTGGTCACCTGTGCATCGTCCCATCCCGACCGCCGTGGTGCCAGGGGACGCTGGTCGCCCTCCGCTTCGTGCCGCCCGTGGCCCCGCCGCTCTGGGCGTGTGCGGGCCGGCGCTAGCGGGAGAGGACGACCTTCAACGCTCCCGTGTCCGAGGCCCTGGCAAAGACGTCGTAGGCCTCCACGAACTGGTCGAGCCCGAAGCGATGAGTGGCAAGGCGCCCCGGCTCGATCTGTCGGTTCCCCACCAGACTCAGGAGAGTGGGAGTGGAATAGGTGTCGACCAGACCTGTCGTCACGGTGACGTTCCTGATCCACAGGGTCTCCAGGTGCAGGGTCGCCGGTCTGCCGTGGACGCCGATGTTGGCCACCCGGCCTCCGGGACGGACGAGGGCCGTGCACAGCTCGAAGGCTTCGGGGACGCCCACCGCCTCGATGGCCACGTCGGCACCGAGGCCGTCGGTGATGTCACGGATGCAGGACACTGCATCGCGCTCGGCGTTGTTGACCGTCAGGTCGGCGCCAAAGGACTTCGCCGCCTCGAGGCGCCTCGAGGCCAGGTCGATGGCCACCACCCGGCCCGGGGAGTACAGCCTGGCACCCAGGATGGCGGCCAGGCCGATCGGGCCGGCCCCTACTACGGCCACGGTGTCGCCCGGGCGCACCTTTCCGTTCAACACACCCACCTCGTAACCCGTGGGCAGGATGTCCGAGAGCATGACGATCTCCTCGTCGCTCGCTCCTTTCTCCAGCTTGTAGGTGGAGGTGTCGGCGAAGGGGACCCGCACCAGCTCGGCTTGGGTGCCGTCGATGAGGTGCCCCAGGATCCAACCACCTCCCCCCAGGCACTGGCCGTAGCTCCCCTGGCGGCAGAAGCGACAGTGCCCGCAGGCCGAGATGCAAGAGACGAGCACTCGGTCGCCGATGGCGAGGCTCTTGACCCCGGTTCCGACCTGCTCGATCGTCCCCACCGCCTCGTGGCCGAGGATGCGGCCGGGAGTCACCTCGGGCACGTCTCCCTTCAGGATGTGCAGGTCGGTTCCGCAGATGGTGGTCGTGTCCACGCGTACGACCGCGTCGGTGTCGTCGACGATTGCCGGATCGGGTGCTTCCTCCCAGGCCTTGTTGCCGGGTCCGTGGTAAACGATCGCCTTCATCCTGAGCCTCCGTTCTCCTCCCTCGATGCTCCTCCTCTTTGAAGGCTGCTCGGGTGCGAACTGCTCGAACAGTGCCGAACGGCACATGGGGCCGAAAGGGCCGGTTCACCGCTCAGCGAGGCCACTGATCGCCGAACCCGTTCCGCCAGTTCCGCCCCGGCGGCGAAGTCGGAGCCGAGCGGGTGTTCGAGGGCGCCCACCACGATCCTCACGGGTGAGCGGTGAGGCAGGTACCTGCCGGGGCGCAGCACGTGGCGCGTTCCGACGATCCCCACCGGGAGGACCGAACAGCCTGCTGTGGCCGCCACGGTGAACGGCCCCAGGTGGAAGGGACGCACGCCAGGAGAGGGCGCCAGGGAGCCTTCGGGGAAGATCACCAGCCGCTCGCCCCGTCGGACCATCTCCACCAGGTGCTGGACGTCCTCTGACGCCTGTGCCGGCT
>JASHZK010000335.1 GCA_030042575.1 Acidimicrobiales bacterium | reverse complement strand
TTGGTGGCCCGGTCGATCTTGTTGACCACCACGAGCAGCCGCCGCAGCTCGCCCGGGGTCCCGGCCTGCTCGCCGCGGGACACCGCCCGGGCCGTGCGCCCGAGCACGACACGGTCACCGGGACCCACCGGTTCGGTGGCGTCGAGGAGGGCCAGCGCCATATCGACATCGGCCAGGGCGTCCTCCACGCGCTGGTTGAGCCGCCGGCCCAGTGCCGTGCGGGGACGGTGCAGGCCCGGGGTGTCGACGAAGATCGCCTGTGCCCCCCCACGGTGGGCCACGCCCTGCACCGCTCGCCGGGTGGTGTTGGGCGACGTGGAGGTGATGGTCACCTTCTGCCCCACGATCCGGTTGACCAGGGTCGACTTGCCGACATTGGGCCGGCCCACCACGGCCACGAAGCCCGAGTGGTGTGGCGGCACTCAGCCCCCGTCGGGCATGGGCAGCTGCTGCGGCGGCGGAGGCGTGCGCACGGCCCGGATCCGGCCGATGCGGTTTCCCTGGACCCGTTCGGCCACCAGGTGCACCCCGTCGACGTCGACCGACTCCCCCTGCACCGGGACCCGCCCGAGCACGTTGATGAGCAGTCCGCCCACCGTGTCCCAATCGCCCTGGGGCAGCTCGGCCTCGAGCAGGTCGTTGAGCTCGTCGACGGCCAGGCGGGCCGTCACCGAGACCTCGTCCTCGCCCAGGCTCTCCACCGGGGGCTCTTCCACGTCGTACTCGTCGACGATCTCGCCGACGAGCTCCTCGATGAGGTCTTCCAGGGTGACGAGCCCGGCTGTCCCTCCGTACTCGTCGACCACGATGGCCAGATGATATTTGCGCTCCTGCATCTCGCGCATGAGGCGCGACACGCGCTTGGTCTCCGGCACGAAGTGGGCCGGTCGGATGAAGCCGCGCACGGCGTCGGCACCGTGACCCCCGCGCTCGGCCCGGATCAGGTCCTTGGCGTAGGCGATCCCCACGATGTCGTCGACGTTGCCCTCGTGGACGGGAAGCCGGGAGTACCCGGCGGCCATGGCCGCTCCCAGGGCGTCGGACACGCAGGCGGCGCCCTCCACGCTGATCATGTCGGGGCGCGGCCGCATCACCTCCCGCACGATGGTGTCGCCGAACTCGATGATGGAATGGATGAGGGCTCGCTCCTCGGTCTCGATGACCTCGTCCTGGGCGGCCACGTCGGCCATGGCCAGGAGCTCCGACTCGCTCACCGAAGCGCGCCGCTTGCGCGGTCCCTCCAACAGGCTGGCCAGGCCGATGAGGGCCCCGGACAGAACCCGGACCGGCGGGAAGCGCACCACGGCGTCCACCACCGGTGCCGCCGCCAGGGCGGCGCGCTCGGGGTGCTGGACGGCCCAGTTCTTGGGCAGCGCCTCGGCCAGGACGAAGATGACCACCACTTCGAACACGGCGGCGGCCACCACTCCCCAGGCCCCGAACCACCGGTCGGCCAGGATGCCGATCAAGGTGGCGGCCACCAGCTGGCAGACCAGGGTGAGCAGCAAGATCGGATTGAGGAAGCGCTCGGGATGCTCGACCAGGCTCACCAGGTGCCTGGCCCCCCGGGGGTGCTCGTCCTCCAGGGCCCTGGCCGTGACCCGGCTGGTGCGGGTGAGCGACGTCTCCGACAGGGCCAGACCGGCCGAGGCACAGATGAGCACCACGGCCACGGCCAAGAGGACCCCGTCGACTCCTCCGAAGGTGGAGCTGGCCGCCACGGGTGCCACGGGGAGCCGGCTCGTCAACCGGCCGGGCGCCAGTAGCGGGCCAGCAGCTGCTGCTCGCGCCGCTCCATGGTCTCGGCCTCGGCCTTCTCCACGTGGTCCATGCCCAGCAGGTGCAGCAGCCCGTGGACGACCAACAGCGCCATCTCGTCCTCCACGGTGACGCTGTGGTCGCCGGCCTGGCGGGCGGCCACGGTGGGGCACACCACGACGTCGCCCAGCAACACGGGCATGGCATCCTCGTCGTCGGACACCGGACCACCCGGCCCGGGCCCACCTTCGTCCGGGGAACGGCCACCGGGCACGAGCTCGTCGTCGATGGGGAAAGCCAGCACGTCGGTGGGCCCGTTTCGGTCCAAGAAGCGCTGATTGAGCTGGGCGATCGTGGGCTCGTCGACGAACAGCAACGAGACCTCCACGTCGTCGCCGGCACCTTCGGCGTCGAGCACGTGCCGGGCCAGCTCGGCACACCGGGCGACGTCCACCTCCAGAGCCGACTGCTCGTCGGCGGCGAAGACGTCAGCGGCCACGTGCCGCATCGCGTCGACGAGCCGGGCGACGCCCGGCGCTGTCAACGGCCCCGTTGGATCCCCCCGCCGAGGAAGCGGCGTCGGCCGCTTCGTAGGCGGACACGATGTCGGCCACGATGCGGGCCCGCACCACGTCGTGCTTCGACAGGTTCACGAAGACGACGCCGGCCACCGAGCCCAGCACCGTGTGCAGGTCCACCAACCCCGAACGGCCGCCGGGAACGTCGATCTGGGTCACGTCACCGGTCACCACCACCTTCGACCCGAAGCCGATGCGAGTCAGGAACATCTTCATCTGCTCGGGTGTGGTGTTCTGGGCCTCGTCCAGGATGATGAAGCTGCGGTTGAGGGTCCGCCCCCGCATGTAAGCCAGCGGCGCCACCTCGATGGTGCCCCGCTCCAACAGGCGCTGAGCGCCCTCGGGCCCGAGCAGGTCGTAGAGGGCGTCGTACAGGGGGCGCAGGTAGGGATCGACCTTGGCCATCATGTCGCCGGGGAGAAAGCCCAGGCGCTCCCCGGCCTCCACCGCCGGCCGGGTGAGGATGATGCGATCGACCTCACGGGCCTGCAGGGCCTGGACGGCCAGGGCCACGGCCAGATACGACTTGCCCGTGCCGGCGGGGCCGATTCCGAAGGTGACGATGCTGGCGGCGATGGCGTCGGTGTAGCGCTTCTGGCCCGGGGTCTTGGGTCGCACACTGCGACCGTGAGCCGAGCGCAGCAGCTCGGTGGTGAGGATGTCGGTGGGCCGCACGTCGTCCTTGACCATGTCGATGGTGC
>JASHZK010000334.1 GCA_030042575.1 Acidimicrobiales bacterium | reverse complement strand
GCGCAACTGCGCTTGTATCGAGACGGCAGGGCGCATCGTCGTTCTCGACTGCGGGGTGATGTTCCCCGACCCCGACATGCCCGGAATCGACCTGGTGCTGCCCGACTTCTCCTACCTGCGCCACAACGCCGAGCGGGTCGAGGCCATCGTGCTCACCCACGGCCACGAGGACCACACCGGCGGCCTGGCCTATCTCTTGCGGGAGCTCTCCGCCCCGGTCTACGGCTCGGCGCTCACCTTGGGTCTGGCCCGTCACCGGGTGGAGGAGGCCGGCGTCGAGGAGCGGGCGCGCTTCGTCGTGGTGACCGACGGGGAGCGCCGCCGAGTGGGGCCCTTCGAGGTCGAGTTCATCCCCGTCACCCACTCGGTGCCTCACGGCTTCGCCACCGCCTTCTACACGCCCCAAGGGGTGTTGCTGCACTCGGGAGACTTCAAGATCGACCTCACCCCCGTCGACGGACGCCTCACCGACCTGGCCCGTATCGGCGCCCTGGCCGTCGGAGAGGGCATCCGCCTGCTCTTGTCGGACTCGACCAATGCCGAGGAGCCGGGGTTCACCGCCTCGGAGTCGTCGGTGGGCGCCACCTTGCGCCGGCTGTTCGAGCGGTCACGAGGCCGGCGGGTGATCGTCACCTGTTTCGCCAGCCATATCCACCGGGTCCAGCAGGTGGTCGACGCCGCCGTGGAGAGCCGTCGGAAAGTGGCCACGTTGGGTCGGTCCATGGCCAAGAACGTGGCCCTGGCCCGCCAGCTGGGGGTGCTCGAGCTCCCCGATGACGTGCTCATCGACGTGGAGGAGGTCGATCGCCACCAGCCGGGAGAGGTGTGTGTCGTCTCCACCGGCTCGCAGGGCGAGCCCCTGTCGGCCTTGGCTCTCATGGCCGCCGGTGAGAGCAAATGGCTGCACGTGCGCCCCGATGACGTGGTGGTGATCAGCGCCAATCCGGTGCCGGGCAACGAATGGGCGGTGGGGCAGGTCATCGACGGTCTGCAGCGCCGAGGGGCGTCCGTGGTCCACACCGGCCTCGAGCCGGTCCACGTGAGCGGACATGCGCGCCAGGGCGAGCTGCAGACGCTGCTGTCGGTGGCCCGGCCCCAGTGGTTCGTACCGGTGCACGGCGAGTACCGACATCTGGTCAACCATGTCCGGCTGGCCACGGGCATGGGGGTGCCCGAGGACCGGGTCCTGCTGTGCGAGGACGGCGACAGCTTGGTCCTCGACGACGAGGGCCTGCACCGGGGCGAACCGGTGCCCGCCGGGCTCCTCTACGTGGACGGCACGGTGGGGGACGTAGGTCACGGGGTGCTGCGCGACCGGCGAGTACTGGCCGAAGAGGGCGTGGTGGTGGTCGTGGCCACCGTCGACCTGCGCCGTCGAGAGGTGGCGGCGCCGCCGGAGATCGTGACTCGAGGATGGGTGTACGCCCCCGAGGCCGAAGAGCTGCTGGAAGAAGCCAGCGAGTGCGTGCGCAAGGAGCTCGAGGTTGCCCTGGCCGAGGGCGCCACCGAGCACGAGCTGCTGCGCCGCCACGCCCGTCGGGCCTTGGGGCGTTTCGTGGGCGAGCGCACCCGGCGCCGGCCCATGATCGTCCCCGTGGTGGTCCTGGTCTGAGCAGCGGCGACCGGGCTGTGTCGGCGTCGGTCCGGGCCTCGTCCGAGTTGCGCTTTGGAAACTTGCAGTAAAGCTGCCTTCGAGCAGTAACGTCTACCAAGTTCTTCGGGATCACATCGAAGTTCGGCTCTTCGAGAGCAACGAGCGAAGGAGAGGACGTGCACTTCGTCCTGCTGGCTGAGCACAGTCCGCAGACGTGTCCGACGGCCAACGCCGAGGTCAGGGCGCTCGTGCTGGAAACCGGACCGTCGATCCCCAAGGTGGCCGAGCTGACCGGGGTGAAGATCGTGGCCGGCCCCTTCGTGAACCGGGAGCACGTGAGCGTCGTCATCGTGGACACCGAACGGGTGGCCGACCTCGACCGCTTCCTGGCCGAGTCACGTTTGTCCCAGTGGAACTCGGTCCGTGTCCTTCCCTCGCAGACCTTGGAAGACGCCATGAAGGAGTTCGACAACCAGCCTGCGCTGTTCTGAGCGGGCCGCCACCCGTCCCCGCCGTAGTCCCAGGTTTCTGCCGGGGCTGCTGTTAGCCTTGAGGCCACTGTGGTGATCAGCACGCGCCGCCGCGCCGGTGCCCGTGCCCGGTCCCGGTCCCGCCCGAAATCCCGATCGTCACGGACCACCGGCCGCCGGCGCCCCACCCTGGCCCGGCGCTCGGCGCCCCGGCGCTCGGCGACCGCCGCTCCCAGCCTCTTCGACGCCGCCGTCGACGTTCTGGCCGACCACGCCGAAGACCTGTGGGCCCTGGCTCTGGGCACCGGCGCAGTGCTCCTGGCCATCGCCCTCTTCGCCGATTCCCTGGGCCCGTCCGGCCACGCCCTGCGCCAGGCGTTGGGGTCCTGCGTCGGTGTCGGGCGCTTCGTGGTGGCACCGGGATGCGCGCTGGCCGCTGTGCTCCTGGTGGCCGGACGCCGCGCCAACGACGACCGTGCCCGTAGGCCCTATGAGCCCGTTCGCGCTCTGCTCGGCCTGGTGCTGGGCCTGGCGTCCGTGAGCGGCCTGGCCGACCTGGCCGGGGGGACGCCGCGCCTGAGCTCGTCCTCCGCTCGCCTGTCGCGC
>JASHZK010000333.1 GCA_030042575.1 Acidimicrobiales bacterium | reverse complement strand
CGACCATCTGCTCTTCGGCTCTGACTGGCCCCATCCCGAAGGTCTGGCCGAGCCCTGTAGCTATACCAAGTGTCTCCCCCAAGGCCTGTCGGACGCCGATGTGGCCAACATCATGGGGGGCAACTTGGCCCGCATCATGCGGGTCGAGGACAAAGTCGCCGCCTGAAACTGCATGGCCCGCCCGCGTCCACTTCGATGATCCGGGTCGCGTCGATCCTCGACTCACTGCACCTCGAGGAGGACGGGGCCGGCCGCTACCGCGCCGCCAACGTCGACACCGGCCACCGGGTCGTCTTTGGCGGGCAGCTGATCGCCCAGTCCATCGTGGCGGCGCTCGAGGGGCAGGAGGGGAAGACGGTGAAGACCGTTCACACCGTCTTCGCCCGTGCCGCATCACCTGAGACTTCGGTGGAGCTCGAGGTCGATCCGGTGCACGCCGGGCGGGCCATGGCCAGCAGCACGGTGACCGTCTCCCAGGGCGAGCGGATCTGCACCCGGTCGCTGGTGCTCATGAGCGCAGACGAGCCCGACCTCATCCGCCACGCCGAGCCCGCCTCCGCCGTGCCCGTTCCGGGCGACCGCCCCCGGGGCGACGAGTGGGTGGTGGCCATCGTGGACGGCGTGGACCTGGACCGGCCGGAGCTGGTGGGACCGCCTGTGCTCGAGGTGTGGACGGCGTTTCCCGGCGCCCCCGACGACGCCGGCGTGAACCAGGCTCTGCTCGCCTTCGCCACCGACGGATTTCTCATCGGCACGGCCATGCGCCCCCATCCGGGCGTCGGTCAGGCCCAGGCACACGTGACCCTGTCGACGGGGGTGCTGAGCCACACCATCACGTTCCACGAGCCGGTGTCGGCCTCGAAGTGGTTGCTGCTGGCCCACCGCAGCCTGTACGCCGGGCGGGGGCGCAGCTACGGGCGGGCTGACGTGTTCGATGCCGACAGCGGGCTCGTGGCCTCCTTCGTCCAGGACGCCATGATCCGGCCCATGGGTGAGCGCCGGGCCGGCGTGCTGTGAGCCCGGCGTGCCCTCAACCCACTTGGCGCGGGACCACGGCCACCGAGGGAATGGTGGCCGTGGCGCCTGCGTGCAGCACTTGATGGACGACCTGGACCAGGTCCTCGACGTCCACGAGGGATCCGGTGTAGTAGTTGCGCGCCGACCAGATGGGGAACAGCTCGGCCACCAGGTCCCCGTCCCACTCGGCGCTGAATTGCGGCACCGAGTCACCTTGGCCTCCGGCGCAGTTGCCCACCACCACCCGGGTGAAGCCCACCTGCGGATGCTCGGCCCGCCAGGCCTCGACGAGCTCGTCGAGGGCGGCCTTGGAAACGGCGTAGGCGCCCAGTCCGGGCCAGGGAGGGGTGATCGACGCCGACCACGACGAGAGGTAGGCCGCCACGCCGCCCGAGGCGTCCAGATGGGCGAGGGCTGCTTTGGTGACCGAGGCGGCGCCGACCACGTTGGTGTCGAGGACCCGGCGCCAGGTCTCCGCATCGGTGTCCACCAGGCGCTTGAGTGGGCCGATACCGGCGGTGTACACGAGGGCGTCGATGCCCCCCAGCCCGGCGGCCGCCTCCTCGACGGCCCGGCGGCACGATGCCTCGTCGGTGACGTCGCAGGCGACGGCCAGCGTTCCCGGGCCCGCTTCCTCGGCCGCCCGGCTCAGCATGTCGTAGCGCCGAGCCATGACGGCCACCTCGTCGCCCCGGCGGGCCAGCCCCACGGCGATGCACCGGCCCAGGCCACTCGAGGCCCCCACCACGACGACTCGCCTTGGCGACATCCCCGGTCAGCTGGCCTTGGTACGCCGTCGGGTGCTGACCCGTTCCTCACTGAGGCCCAGGGCGTTCACGAACATCCTGGCCAGCTGGTCGACGGCCTTGTCGAAGCCGGTGGTGATCGCCCCCTGCACCAGCCACATCTCGGGGAAGCGGCTGATCATCGCCCCCAGAGCGGCAGCGGCCAGCTCGGGGTCGAGATCCGGGTCGGCCAGCCCGTGCCCCTGCAGGGCCCGGATGGAGTCCGCCACTTGCCTGGAGTAGTGCTCGTGGCGGGCCTGGCGGAAGTCGTTGACCTGCTTGTCGTAGCGGGCCATCTGCTCGATGACGCCGATGATCCTGGCCTCCCGGCGGTAGCTCTCGAGATGGCGGCGTAGCGCTTCGCGGATGCGCTCGGGGGGCGGAGCATGCGAATGCGGGTCGAGGATCACCCCGGCCATGGGGGCGCTGAGCTGCTCTTCGACGGCTTGGGCCACCTCCCGGAAGATCTCCTCCTTCGAGTCGAAGTAGTGGTAGAAGGACCCGTGCGAGAGCCCGGCGCGCTCGGCGATGTCCGAGATGCGAGCTTCGAGGAAGCCGTCCTCCTCGAAGATCTCCTTGGCCGCCTCGAGCAGCCTGGCCCGGGTCCGCGCCCCTTTCTGCGAGCGAGGTGGGCTCGCCTTGCCGTTGTCGGCCGGGGCTGCGGTCGGCAAGCGAGCTCCTTTCTCGGGCCTGGGGACAGGTCGTTTCAGGCTAACGCGCATGGCTCTGGGGGAAGCGAGTTTCCGGACCGGGTCCGGCCGATGGCAAGATGCCGGCCGACCACCGAGACGAACACCTGATGAATCTCGAACTGCTTCTCACCATGGCCGCCTCGTTCGACGAGAGCCGCCTGGCCCTCACCGGAGCCGACGGCCGCAGCTTGACCACGGGCCAGCTCCTGGCCGCGGCTGGCGGCGCCGGCGCCCTTCTCCGCCACGAGGGTGGCGCCCGGGTCGTCTATCTGGGGCCCAACGGCCTCCCCTTTGCGGTGGCGCTCTTCGGCTCGGTGGCGGCACGGCTGCCTTTCGTGCCCCTCAACTACCGGCTGGCCGACACCCAGCTGGGCGCCATCGTCACCCACGACGAATTGGCAGTGGCTTCGACCGAACAGGCCGAGCGCCTGGGCCGCCTGGGCGCCCGATCCGTCATCGACGCCGCCGACTTGGTGGACGACGCCGTGGACACCCAGCCCTGGCTGGGAGCCCCCCCCGTCGACCCCGACGACGTGGCCCTCCTGCTCCATACCAGCGGTACCACCGCCGCGCCCAAGGCAGCCGTGCTGCGCCATCGCCACCTGGCCGCCTACGTGATCGGCACGGTGGAGTTCGGCAGTGCCGGCCCCGAGGAGGCCGCCCTGCTCAGCGTGCCGCCCTACCACATCGCCGGCGTCATGAATCTGCTCTCCAACCTGTACATGGGCCGCCGGGTGGTCTACCTCGACGCCTTCGATCCCCGTCGATGGCTGGAGCTGGTGCGCCAGCAGTCGATCACCCACGCCATGGTGGTGCCCACCATGCTGGCCCGCATCGTGGCCGTGCTCGGTGACGTGCCGGCCGAGACCCCCAGCTTGCGCACCATCTCCTACGGGGGGGCCAACATGCCGGCGTCGGTGATCGACAAGGCCCTGCACCTCTTTCCCCATGTCGCCTTCGCCAACGCCTACGGGCTCACCGAGACGAGCTCGACCGTTGCCGTGCTCGGCCCTGAAGATCACCGCCTGGCGCTGACCAGCGACGATCCGGTGGTGCAGGCGCGCTTGGGTTCGGTGGGCCGGCCCCTGCCCGGAGTCGAGATCGAGATCCGCGACGACCAGGGCCGCCCCTGCGCCGCCGGGGTGAGCGGGGACATCTATGTCCGGGGCGAGCAGGTGGCCGGTGAGTACGTCGGGACGGGTGGCGCCTCGGAGAGCTGGTTCGCCACCAGGGACCGTGGCCATGTCGACGAAGGCGGCTATGTCTTCGTCGAGGGCCGGGCCGACGACACCATCATCAGAGGTGGGGAGAACATCGCGCCGGCCGAGATCGAGGAGGTGCTCCTCACCCACGGCGAAGTGGCCGACTGCGCCGTGGTCGGCATCGAAGACCTGGAGTGGGGCCAGCGCATCGCCGCCGCTGTGGTGCTGGTGCCCGGTGCCGCCAGCGCGCCCGAGGACATCCGGTCCTTCGCCCGAGAACGGTTGCGGGGATCGAAGACGCCTGACCTGGTCGTCGTGGTCGACGAGCTTCCCTACACCGACACCGGCAAGCTGTTGCGCAAGGTGGTGCGCCACCAGCTCTCGCGCTCGACGGTCTGACCGGGTACTCGTGGTTCGGGCAACAAGGAGAAAGATGGAACTCACCGCAGGATCTCGTTGGAAGAGCGCAGTGTCGGAGACCGAGGTGGTGGTGGTCCGGCCCGTGGCCGGCGACCATACATTGGGCTGCGGCGGCGCCGTCATGGTACCGGCCGGAACCGACGCCCCGGGTGACGAGATCGATCCGAACCTGGCCGGACCGACGTTGCTGGGCAAGCGCTACGAGGACGAGGCGTCGGGGCTCGAAGTGCTCTGCTCCAAGGGCGGCGAGGGCACCCTGACCTTCGACGGCAGCGCCCTGGTGCTCAAGAGCGCAAAACCGTTGCCCTCGTCTGACTAGCGGGTGACTAGCGGGGCAGCGTCGCTCTGCGCCCGACGGTAGCGTCCCCGGTGTGGGCGCCGGGAGCCTGGGTATGGGAGGGGACATGGAGATTCGCTCCAGGATGCGCCAGGTGCCCCTCCGGCTGGCCGCCGGTCCGTTCCTGCTGCACGCCGGGGCCGACAAATTGGCCACGGAAGACGAGGAAAGGGCCAAGCGCCTCCATGCCTTCGCCTCAGCCACGTACCCGGTCCTTGCCCGTGTCGAGCCCCGGGTCTTCGTCAGGCTCCTGGGCACGGCCGAGGTGGCCCTGGGCGTTGCCTTACTGGTGCCGATCGTCCGGGGACGCCTGGCCGGGTTGGCCCTGAGCGCCTTTTCCGCCGGGTTGCTGGGGCTGTACCTGCGGACACCCGGCATGCGCCGCCAGGGAAGCCTGAGGCCCACTGCAGAGGGAACGGCGCTGGCCAAGGACGTCTGGTTGCTGGGGATCGGCCTGGCCCTGGCCACCGACAAAAAGAGGAGAAGGGCGGACGGAGCCCGCTGAATCAGGCTGTGCCGGGGGCCGTGGGCGAGAAGGTGACAGGCATCGACTCCAGCCCGACGATGAAGTTCGACTCCCGCAGAGGAAGGGGCCGGTCGTCGGCCAGGGTCAGATCAGGGAGCCGATCCAGTAGCCGGCCCACCATGGCCAGAAGCTCCGCCCGGGCCAGGCGCTGTCCCAGGCAGAGGTGGGCGCCGAAGCCGAAGGCCAGGTGCTCGTTGGGATGACGCCGGACATCGAAGGTCTCCGGATCGGTGAAGAACGTCTCGTCGCGGTTGGCCGACGGATACAGCAACAGGACCCGCTGTCCCTCGGCGATGGTCCGTCCGTGCAGAGCCACGTCGCGTGTCGCCGTACGATTCATGTTCTTGATGGGCGACACCCACCGCAGCATCTCCTCCACGGCACCGGGCAGCAACGTTCGGTGGCGGCGCAGAGTCTCGAACAGTCCGCGCCGGCGCAGCAGCGCCTCCATGCCACCGCTGATGACATGTCGGGTGGTTTCGTCGCCCCCGACCAGCAGCAGTAGGGATTCGTGCACGAGCGAGTCGTCGTCCAGCTTGTCGCCTTCAACCTCCCCGGTGACCAGGGCGCCGAGAAGGTCGTCCGTCCCCACGCCCGCCCGCCGTTCGTCGATGTGGCGGCGCACATAGGCGTCCCATTCCACGAACGCCTCGCCGGCCAGATCCAGGGCACGGGGATCGGACGAGCCCTGGGACATGAGCATGGCATCGGACCAGCGCAGGAGACTGCCCCAGTCCTGCTCCGGGAAACCCAGCATGTCGGCGATCATGACCAAGGGCAGCGGGGTGGCGATATCGGCGACCAGGTCGCAGGCGCCCTTTTCGCACACGTCGTCGATGATGGAGTCGCACACCCGGCCGATCCGGTCCTGGCGGACCTCGACCGCCTGCGGAGTGAAGCCGTAGCTCACCAACCGTCTTCGCCGTCGGTGCTCAGGGGCATCCATGTCGATCATGTACGGCAGGGCGATTCCCGGGCGAGCTCCCTGGGCGCTGGAGAAGGCCGACACCTCCTGGCCTATGGACCGGACGTCGTGGTAGCGGCTGATCCCCCAGATGTCGTTGCCCTCGTCGTAGAAGGCGGGCGCGTGGCGGCGCATCCAGGCGAAAGCAGGGTAGGGGTCGGTGCTGTAGAAGGAGCCGCTCAACAGGTCGATGTCGGGTGTCGCTTCTTCGTGCACGGCTCCTCCAGACGCCATTCTCGGCGACCCATGACAAACTAGCCCTGCGGCGTGCAGTGTGGACCGGGGGTTCAGGGCACGTCGTGCCGCGGCTCGTTCACGCGCCGATGGGCCGGCGGCTGAGCAGCGGGACGCAGGGCGCCTGGTTTCGCCGTCGGAGTACGGTGGCGCCGATGCCCCTTCCCTGGGCCATGGAGCTGCGTGGCCGCCTCGAACGGCACACGATCGTGTCGGCGGCTTTGGCCGGCAATCCCCTCGGTGATCCGGCCGAACGGCCGCTATGGGTGTACCTGCCCCCCGCCTACGACGCCGAGCCGGATCGCCGCTTCCCGTCGGTGTACGAGATCCAGGGTTACACGGGCCATCTCACCATGTGGGACAACCGCAGTGCCTT
>JASHZK010000332.1 GCA_030042575.1 Acidimicrobiales bacterium | reverse complement strand
CGGAGGCGCTCGAAGCGGGAGCGGCGCTGATCATGCTGGACAACATGGACCCCGGTCAGGTGGCGGCCTGTGTGGCCATGGTGCGGGCCCGCCCGGGGGCCGAGCACGTGCTGGTGGAGGTTTCCGGCGGAGTCGACCTGCACAGTGCCCCCGCCTACGCGGCAGCGGGCGCCGATCTCGTCTCGGTGGGGGCCCTCACCCACTCGGCCCCGGCGCTCGACATCGGCCTCGACGTGGAGGCGGACTGACCGTGCTGCTCGCCATCGACGTCGGCAACACCGAGACGGTCATCGGCCTGTTCGCCCTGGAGCCCGGTGACGAGCCGCCGGCCGGTGCCCGCCCGGCACCGCCGGCGCCTCCGGAGCCGGCCGGCTTGTCGCACCACTGGCGCCTGTCCACCGTGGACGACCGCACCGAGGACGAGCTCGCCCTGCTCGTCTCCGAGCTCCTCGATCTCGACGGCATGGACGTGGCCGAGGTGGTCACCGGCATCGCCGTCTGCTCGTCGGTGCCCAGGCTCACCACGGCCACGCGGCGCATGGCCAGCCGGTGGTTCGACGTGCCCTGCGTCGTGCTCGAGCCGGGAACGCGCTCGGGAATGCCCATCCTCTACGACAACCCCAAGGAGGTCGGGCCCGACCGGATCGCCAACGCCATCGCGGCCCATGACCTCTACGGTGGGCCCTGCATCGTGGTGGACCTGGGCACGGCCACCACTTTCGACGCCATCTCCAGCGACGGGGAGTACCTGGGTGGCGCCATCGCCCCGGGGATCGCCATCTCCATGGACGCCCTGTTCCATCACGCCGCTGCCCTGCGCCGGGTCGAGCTCGTCGAGCCGCGCAGCGTCATCGGAAGGTCCACGGTGGAATCGATTCAGTCGGGCGCCCTCTACGGCTTTGCCGCTCAGGTGGACGGGATGTGCCGGCGCATCATGGACGAGCTCGGCCACTGCAGCGTGGTGGCGACCGGCGGGCTGTCCGAGGTGGTGGCCCCGCTGTCGCAAACCGTCGAGCATCGCGAACCGTGGCTCACCCTCCACGGGCTGCGCCTGGTCTACGAACGCAACGTCAGGCCGGCCGGCCACTGACGGTTAACCTCCGGCGATGGCCGGGATCCCCTACCGTTTCGAGCGCACGGCCGATGCCGCCGGACTGCACCAGCGGTACCGGGAGCTGTCCCCCGGCCAGGAGACCGACGACGAGGTGGCGGTGGCGGGGCGCGTCATGCTGGTGCGTCGTCAAGGTCGCATCGCCTTCGCCACCTTGCACGACAGCTCGGGGCAGGTGCAGCTGTTCGCCCGCCAGCAGGTCACCGGGGATTTCGAGGCCTTCACCAGGCTGTCGCTGGGCGACTGGGTGGGAGCCGGGGGCCGGGTGGTCAAGACCAACAAAGGCGAGCTCTCGGTGCTGGTCGAGCGCTGGGAACTTCTGGCCGAGGCCCGTCGCAGCTTCGGTGACAAGTGGAAGGGGGTCACCGACGTCGAGACCCGCTTCCGCCAGCGCGAGGTGGACCTGTGGGCCAACGAGGGCTCGCGGCAGGTGCTTGAGACCCGGAGCCGCCTGGTGTCACTGCTGCGCCACCGCCTCGAGGAGCTCGGCTTCGTCGAGGTGGAGACGCCCCTGCTGCACGTCATTCCCGGAGGGGCGACGGCCAAGCCCTTCGTCACCCACCACAACGCCCTGGACATGGACCTGTACCTGCGCATCGCCCCCGAGCTCTTCCTCAAGCGACTGGTGGTGGGGGGCTTCGACAAGGTGTTCGAGATCGGAAGGGTGTTCCGCAACGAAGGGCTCTCGCCCCGGCACAATCCTGAGTTCACCATGCTCGAGCTCTACCAGGCGTACGCCGATTACACCGACTTCCTCACCCTGGTGGAGGAGCTCGTCTCCGGCTTGGCCCTCGAGCTGCGCGGCACCACGGTGCTCTCCTACGGCGGGCGGCGGCTCGACCTCACCCCCCCGTGGCGCCGGGAGACCATGGCCCGGCTCGTCACCGAGGCGACGGGGAAGCCGGCGTCGGTGCACACGCCGGTGGACGAGCTGCGTCAACGGCTGGCGGCGGCCGGTGGCCAGGTGCACGAGCAATGGGGACCGGGCAAGTTGCTGCTCGAGCTGTACGAGAAGACGACCGAGCCCGATCTGTGGGGGCCGGTGTTCGTCACCGACTTCCCGGCCGAGGTGTCGCCACTGGCTCGCCGGCACCGGGCCGACGCCGAGCTGGCCGAGCGCTTCGAGCCCATCGTGGCCGGAAGGGAGCTGGGCAACGCCTTCTCGGAGCTGGTGGACCCCGACGACCAGCGGCGGCGCTTCGAGGAGCAGGCCGCCGCCCGCGTCGCCGGCGACGAGGAGGCCATGGCCGTCGACGAGGACTACCTGCGCGCCCTCGAGTACGGCTTGCCGCCCACGGCGGGGCTGGGGATCGGCATCGACCGCCTGGTCATGTTGCTCACCGACTCGGCCAACATCCGCGACGTCATCGCCTTCCCCACCTTGCGCCCCGAACGCCTCACCGACTGAGCCGCGGGGGCGGGCGGCCGGGTGTCAGGCTTGGGCGGCGGGCAGGTCGTCGAGCAGCCCCCGGGCCAGGGCGGCCATGGAACGGGCCAGGCGGGCCGGAGCCAGTGCGCCGGCGGCGGCCACCGCCTCGTCGACGAACCGACCGGCCGCCGCCAACGTCAGTCGCACCGCCTCCGAGGAGGCCACCATGGCCTTGGCCTTGTCCCGCTCGGGCTGGCCCAACGGCCGTCCCAGGAGCGCTTCGAGCTCGGGTCCGGTGGCCGGATCGCGCAGGGCCAGGAGCACGGGCAGGGTGTAGATACCCTCGGCCAGGTCCTGGCCGGCGGGCTTGCCCAGTTCCTCGTCGGTGGCCACCACGTCGAGCAGGTCGTCGCGCAGCTGGAAGACCAGACCGAAACGGCGGCCGAAGGCGCTCAGGGCGTCGACCTCGGCGCGGGGCCGGTCGCCGGTGATGGCGCCGATCCTGCACGACGTCGACATGAGGGCGGCCGTCTTGCCGGCGATGGTTTGGAAGTAGTGCTCCTCGCTCCGACGCGTGTCGAAGGCGGCGCGCACTTCGGACACCTGACCTTCGCACAGCCGGCCCAGCGTGTTGGCCAGCAGGCCGGCGATCTCGGTCCCCAGGGAGGCGGCGATCTCGGCCGAGCGGGCCAAGAGGAAGTCGCCGGCCACGATGGCCACCAGGTTCCCCCAGCGGGCGTTCACACTCTCGACGTTGCGCCGGACGGTGGCTTCGTCCATGACGTCGTCGTGATAGAGCGACGCCAGGTGCACGAGCTCCACCGCCACCGCCCCCTGCAGGTCGTCCTCGCTCGCTCCTCCTCCACCCCCGGTGGCGGCGGCCAGGGCCAGGCCGGGGCGCAGGCGCTTGCCCCCGGCGTCGATCAGGTGGGCGGTGACCTGATCGAGGAAGGGGTCCCCCGACTTGACGGCTCGGCGCAGCCCCGGCTCCAGGCGCAGGAGATCCTCCTCGATCCCGGGAAGAGACAGGAGGGGGGAGGCGTTCACCTACAGCACGATAGGCGAGGTGACGCGTGCGGCGGCAATGGCGCCCGGCGCCCAGGCCGGTCTGCGACGCCCCGGAGTGTGGGATCGACCTGGTCACGGTATGTGAAGGTGGTGAATGTCGTAATGCGGCGGCTCCGGAGTGCCGATGGAAGCAGCAGGGATCTGGTAGGCCCGACAGGAGTCGAAAGGCGGTTCCGCCTGAGAGGGACCGGCCGGTAGACTGTCTTCGGGATTGAGCCGTCGAGGAGGCGGTCTGGTGTTCGAGCGGTTCACGGACCGGGCTCGCAGAGTGCTCGTGTTGGCACAAGAAGAAGCGCGGTTGCTCAACCACAGCTTCATCGGGACCGAGCACATCCTGCTGGGGTTGATCCACGAGGGCGAGGGCGTGGCCGCCAAGGCGCTCGAGCAGCTCGGGATCTCCCTGGAGGCAGTCCGGGAGAAGGTGGAGGAGACGATCGGCCTGTCGGGGACCGCCCCCACCGGCTCGCCACCGTTCACCCCCCGGGCCAAGAAGGTCCTGGAGCTCTCCCTGCGCGAGGCCCTCCAGCTCGGTCACAACTACATCGGGACCGAGCACATGCTCCTGGGCTTGGTGCGCGAGGGCGAAGGTGTGGCCGCCCAGGTGCTCGTCAGCCTGGGCGCCGATCTGGCCCGGGTGCGCCAGCAGGTCATTCAGCTGCTGTCGGGCTATCAGGGCAAGGAGGCCGCCCAGGTGGGCTCGGGGTCCTCTTCCTCCGAGACGCCCTCGGGCTCACCGGTGCTCGACCAGTTCGGACGCAACCTCACCCAACTCGCCCGCGAACGAAAGCTCGACCCCGTCATCGGCCGCGAGAAGGAGATCGAGCGGGTCATGCAGGTGCTGTCGCGCCGCACCAAGAACAACCCCGTGCTCATCGGCGAGCC